>JBMCMH010000007.1:0-41724 GCA_048614515.1 Alkalispirochaeta sp.
TACCTCCCATGTTTTGAGTGCTGGACTACAGGTCCGACAACATATCATCGCCACCCGAAAGAGTCAAACGCCGGTGTTGGTCTTGGTAATGAGACAACATACCTCGGTGGCCAGAAGGTTGGGAAGCACCCGCGGCACAATTGTGTGTCGATGGAGAATCACCTCGCGAAGGATCGTAATATTCCGTTCGCGACACAGCGCAACGAAGTCGTTCCGCGTGAAGAAGTGGATGTTGGGTGTGTCGTACCAGGAGAAGGGAATATTCTTGTTCACCGGCATACGTCCCCCGAGTCCCAACTGAATGCGGTTAATAAAGGATGCGAAGTTTGGGAAATTGACGATGACGCGTCGACCGACGCGTACCATTTCATCCAGGAGGAGGTGGGGCTTGCGAACCTGTTGTAACGTTCGACTCAGGATTACATAGTCATAGGCACCGGTGGGATGATCTTTGAGACCTTCGTCCAAGTTGCCGTGGAATACGCTGATCCCCTTGCGGATGCACTCTTGGATGGATCGGTCATCGATATCCACGCCGCGCCCATACACCTGCCGTTCGCGGTGGAGGCGTTCCAGGAGCGTACAATCGTCACACCCCAGATCGAGTACGGTTGCGCCCTCGGGCACCATATCTACGATTACATCGAATACGTTCATCGTTTTTTTCCTGTGAGAAACGCGGTGATCAGTTCACTCTGGAGACTTGCCTCCAGCAGGAACGAATCGTGACCGTACGGACTTTGAATTTCGTTGAACGATACATCTTTGCCGGCGCGAGCCAGGGCGTACACGATCTCTTTGGACTGTTCGGTGGGAAAGAGCCAATCCGATGAGTACGAAAGCACCAGCAGTGCTCCTTGTACGCGCTCCATAGCCGCATACATCCCGCCCCATGATTCCGCGAGGTCGTAATAGTCCATCGCTTTGGTGAGATAGATGTAACTATTAGCATCGAACCGATCGACAAATTTCTCGCCTTGATATGACAAATAGCTTTCCACCTCAAATTGGTCGTCAAACGCGAGGCCCCCCGGCCGTCCCGACTGAAAGCGTCTGCCGAATTTTTGGCGCATCGACTCGGAGGAGAGGTAGGTGATATGTCCTACCATGCGGGCGACCGCCAGTCCCTGCGCAGGCGGAGGTCCATGATAGTAATTGCCGCCGTTCCATCTGGGATCCGACATGATCGCATTCCGCCCCACGGCGTTGAACGCAATACCTTGTGAATTGAGTCGCGAGGTTGATGCCAAGACGATCGCCCGCTCTACCATATCGGGAAAGCGCACCGTCCATTCCAGGGCCTGCATGCCTCCCATGGACCCGCCGGCCACCGCATACAGACGGGGAATCTCCAGTTCTTCGATCAGTCGGCGCTGAACCTCTACCATGTCACCAATCGTAACTACGGGAAAATCGAGACCGTACGGTTGGCCGGTAGCGGGATGTAATGAGCCGGGGCCGGTCGTTCCCTGGCAGCCGCCCAGGACGTTGGAGCACATCACGCAGAAGCGGTCGGTATCGAACGCTTTGCCGGGACCGATCATGTCATCCCACCAGCCGGGACGTGTTTCATGGTCATGGTGGAACCCGGCGGCGTGAGCGTCTCCACTAAAGGCGTGGAGTATAAGGATTACGTTGTCCCGTCGAGTATTGGGCGTTCCATACATTTCGTACTGTACCACAACCTCCGGCAGCCTCCTGCCGCTTTCCAGGAGCAACCCGTCCGATGGGAGGGTGAGTGACACCTGGTGGGGTTGTACAAGGCCGATCGATTGTCGATTCATCTCTGCTCCGCTCATGGTGGTACTCCGTCGGTGGTTAACGTATTGGTTGCTTGTCTTCTATGCAAGATACGTGTAACGTTTCCGAGCATGACGATTTTCCTGATCCTCTCGGCTCCCTTGGCCGCGGTATGCGCATTCACCTTTATTGCTCCCCGGTTTGGTGGGGGCTCCGTGCTGTTGTCGGATATTCACACCAGACGACGCATTATCAGAGATCCCATGGTGACGGCGGCTGTGGCGTTTATCCCTATGTTTGCGCTCTACCAGGTTATCGAGGCCGATGCGTTCTCGTATACGCTGGGGGGATTGTTCTCCCACGCTCTGTTACGAGACTACTTTGGATGGTTCGCGGTGCAGTCCACGCTTTCATTTCTCTTGGTTCGGCGAATTAAAAACCTACCGGAGCAGGAGCAGTACGTCATTCATTTGGTGGTAGCCACGGTTCTGCTGTTTCTGTTGTCGGGAGCCGAAATCGTCACCGCCGGGCCGGTTATGACGGTGGAGGAGCTCTTTCTCAAACCCTTGGCGCGCGTAGCGCTGCTGACGTTGATTCCGGTGGCCTTAACGGTGGCCGATAACGCCCAGGGAGGTGGATGGGCGGTGTTGGCGCTGATACTCCAACCCGTGCCGGCGGCAGCGATGACGATGCTCTTTGAATGGATGCGCCCGGGTGGAGCGGTTCTGATGCTTATCGGGCTCGCAGTAGCTACCGGTGGAGCGCTATGGGCGATGCTCCGGCCTTCACGGGAAGTATAATCACGCTTCCGGGGCACACGCTTCTGAACGAACGCTCATACAGAGGCTCCTCCGGGCGAGATGGTTATGTTTAGTGGTTCTGTATCCGATACTGATGGTGTATGATGGTTTGACAAAGGCGAAGACCGGTTTCTATAATGTCCGGACAGAGAGCCTACCAAAACGAATCAAGGATGAGCGTGATAAGGAGTTGAGCATGAGAATAGGTCGCCTGCTCGGTATTGGCCTTGTCGTTGTGCTGCTGATACCTACAGCGATAGCAGCACAGCAGCAGGCAACGACCAACAACCAGTCGATCGTCATAGAGGACTTTGACAATCCTGACGAAAGCCGCTGGGACGTACGGGCCGGCAAGTTTATTGCCGATGGGTACCCGAGAATGTCTCACGTAAACACCTGGCCCTCAGCGCTGTATCGTGAAGAGCCGGAAGACACAACGCTCAGAGCGTTGGGTGTTCAGGCAGCCTTCACGCGCCAGGGATATAATTCCGTTGAGTTTATCCCGGTTGAAGAGAACGAAGACGGTGAAATGGAGCCTCGTGGAATTTCGATTCCCGGCCAAGCACGCAATATGGATATGTGGGTGTGGGGATCCAATTTTGATTACTACGTTGATGTTCACATTCGCGACTATCGAGGGATGGTACACGTCCTGAAATTGGGTGACATCAATTATCGTGGATGGCGCAATCTGCGCATTCAGATTCCAAGCTGGATTCCCCAGACCTCTCGGTACACCGCAGAGCTCCGCGGGGGAGACTTTGAATCTGATCTCCGTACGCTTGAGCTCGTAAAGATTGTTCTCTGGACTAAGCCCACCGAGCGGGTGAACGGATTCTTCGTGTATCTTGATGAGATCAAAGTAGAAACGGACATGTACCGTGATCCGTTCGACGGCGAAATGCTACGGGATCCGGAGGCGGTACAGCAGCTCTGGTCCGATGCAGAAGGCGAGGGATTGTAAACGATGAGACGATACGTACTACTCTCACTTATTGTGGCGGTCCTTGTCGTGTCGACGGGGTTCGCGCAAGACACGGATGTCGATCCGGCAGAGCTCGGGGTAGATTCGGCGCAGCAGAACTTGCAGGAGATCTCGATCGATCGATTTGAAGATCCTGGGTTCTGGCTATCATCGATTCCCGCCGACCGGGGGCTTGTCATGCATCGTCGACTCGAGGGTGCGCCGGCGGATAAAGAACCGATCGAGGGCGAAGAAGAGGTAGATTCCGATGTGACCGATGAGAACGTTATCGGTCTGAAGGCTACATTTTACCGGCGGGGCAATGTCGCCGTTTCGTTGCGTCCCAATCGTCCTCTTGCGGTACCCGGCATCGTGAAAACGCTGTCTCTATGGGTAGTGGGAAGAAATTTCAATCACCGGCTGAGTGTCGTTGTGGAGGATTATCACGGAAACGTGAATGTCCTACCCATGGGACGTCTTAACTTCAGTGGATGGAAACAGATGACGGTGGCTATCCCTCCCACGTTGGAGCAGCGGAATCCTCATTACAATACGGAGACGGGAATTAAGGTCCTGGGGTTCGTTATTGACGCCGCTATCGATGAGGCGTACGGAACGTACTACGTCTACTTTGACGATCTTCGGGCGACTACGGACTTGTTTGCAGAAGTGAGCCGAGATCAGGACGACATGGTAGACAACTGGTGATCGCCGGTGAGCGCGCCCATGAGAGATCTTAGCCTTTCGTAGTGCTGAAGACGAGCCTCCCTTACGGGAGGCTCTTTTTTGTAGGAGTGGCGTTGATGGACAAGAGCACAGAGTTGCTTCGCAGTGCGTATTTCTTTCGCAACTTGGACGATGCGGTTCTTGAGGCAGTATCGGAACGGTGTACCGCCGTGCATTATGAGCAGGGCGCCACCATCTTCCAGGAGGGGGAACAGGGGGATCGCTTGTTCATTGTGCTGTCGGGAGAGGTGGAAGTGTGGAAACACGCCGATGCCGCCGACGCGAGTCTCCTGTCGCGGTATGGGGTGGGACGTTTCTTTGGGGAGATGGCGCTGGTCGATGAGCTCCCGCGCAGTGCGACCGCGATTGCCGCAACCTCGAGTGAGCTCCTCTCCCTGGAGCGAAGCGCCTTTGCCGTGTTGGTTGAGGAGTTTCCTCCCTTGGCCTCGTCCGTCATGCGATCGCTTTCGGCGATCGTGCGGGAGAGTAATGACAGTTTTGTTGCTGATCTTCACCATCGCAACCAAGAACTGGAGTCGGCGTACCGGCAGCTGGAACGCGCCCAACAGCAACTCTTGGAACATGAACGGCTCTCCAACTTGGGGAAAATGTCCAACATGATACTTCATGACATTCGCAATCCGGTAGCTGTGCTCAAGGGGTACGCTCAGGCGCTGGGGGCGGTAGCTCACGACCCCTCGCGGGTGACGGAGATCGCCGACCGAATCGGCACTGAGGCAGCCCGTCTTGGCCACCTATCCGGGGAGCTCCTTGACTATGCCCGAGGAGAGGTGCGCCTTGATATGTCTGTGATAGCCCCCTCCCGGGTCATTGAGGAGGCGCGGACCTATGTGGATGAGCACCTCAAAGGGACCGCCATCGCACTGACCGTGGACGTGGCGGATGATACTGCGTTCGTGGCGGATCACCAACGAATGGTCCGGGCGGTACTGAATCTCCTCGATAATGCGCGTATTGCGTGCCGCGACGGCGGCCAGATTGTAGTTCGGGTGGTCCGTACCGATGGCATGGTGGAGTTTAGTGTGGAGGATACCGGTGAGGGAATGAGTGAGGCCACCGCGGCGCGCATGTTTGAGCCGTTTTTTACCACATCCCGCCGCGGCGGCACCGGTCTCGGCACGGTAATTGTCAGGAACATCATCGAGGCGCATGGGGGCAATCTATTTGTGGTCTCTCGCGAGGGAGTTGGTACCAAAGTGACTGCTCGAATACCGGCGGCGCTGGCGGTGTGAGCGCGCTCAGGTTAGGTGACCGGAACGTTGAGCAAGGTTGCGAGGTTCCGGGCCACCTGCTCCCCGAGATGTTCCGGGGAGGTGTTGCGCAATTCGGCGGCACAGGTGAGCGTATGCCTAAGCAGTCCCGGGTGATTCGGCTGCCCCCGGACTGGATGGGGAGCCAAAAACGGAGCGTCGGTTTCGAGAAGTAGCCGCTCCTCCGGAACCAACGTAATCGCTTCTCTCAACGCTGAGGCGTTCTTGAACGTGAGATTTCCCGCAAAGCTGATATACATGCCGGCGTCAAGGAACGGCTTCACCCATTCCGGTCCACTACTGAAACAATGCATTACTCCCGGTGTCGAGAGGTGTGCGTGAGAAATCATATCCAATACATCTTCATTCGCTTCGCGATTGTGAACGATAATGGGCAGCTGGGTGTTTCGCGATAGCACCAAATGACGGTGGAACAACTCTCTCTGCCGCTCCTGAGATGCATACATACGGTACCAATCCAGTCCGGTCTCTCCGACCGCGTGGAATGCCCCACTACTGATCTCGCGTTCGATCGTGTGCATGGTGGGCTCCCAGTCCTCTCGGTCGGTCCGGCTGGGATGGAGGCCACAGCTATAGTACACGTTGGGCACGGCACCGGACAGGAGCCGCTGCCGGGAGATATCCTCCGGTTCAATTGCTACATCAAGCAGTGGCCCATCAAACTCATCACGAAATGTGTGAAGAACTTCGTCCGGATTGATGCCTCGCTCGCGCATGGCGGTGCTGTGAAAATGACTATCTGAAAGAAATCGTTTGTGGTGAACAGGAGCCATGGCATGAGGCTAATCCGGAGCGAGTATGCACCGCAAGAGCAGTGGTGATTGGGATCATAAAGATTACATACAAATGTAATATGAGAAGTAATACCCGGGAAATTTGTTCAGACGGAAAGGAAATATAGACGTATATTTGCGAAAAAAACTGAAATATGCGGCGTTGATGGGGTGCCTTTGAACTTGACTCCCTGAGAATGGTCCAATATACTTAGTAAGCGAAATATTGGACTCAAAAGGAGTATGGATACATGAAGCGCATATTTACGGGATTAATCATTGTTCTCGTCACAATCAGTGTGTACGCAGCGGGGTCTCAAGAAGGTGACACCCAAACGATCGTGTTTGCGGACAACAACTATGAAAGTATTCAGGTTCACAATCGTATTGCTGCATTCATTTTAGAGCACGGATACGGCGGATTTTCTGCTGATTATATCCCGGGCGATACGATTCCCCTTATCAATGGGCTGGCAGCTGGTGACATCGATGTGTATATGGAATCCTGGCATGAGAATTTCCAGGATGTGTACGACGAATTGACCGCGTCCGGTGAGATCGTCAACGTTGGACCAAACATGCCTCCTGCACCACAGGGATGGTACGTGCCACGGTACGTAGTCGAAGGAGATGCGGATCGCGGAATAGACGCTGTGGCGCCGGACTTGTCCTCGGTATCAGATCTGCCGGACCACTGGGAACTATTTCGCGATCCCGAAAATCCCGATCGGGGACGGATCATCGTGGGGCCTCCCGGGTGGAAAGCGACTGAGCTCAGCCAGGAAATTATGGAAGAGAATGGGTTGTACGAGACGTACACCGACGTACTTCCCGGATCAGGGACCGCCTTGGTGGCTTCTATGACGAGTGCGTACGAGCGTGGTAACCCGTGGGTCGGCTATCACTGGGAACCCACCGCCATCATTGGGCGCTTGGACATGATTATGCTGGAGGGCAGCGAGTTTCCCCCCACATCAGTGGATATCCTGGTGAACGGCGAGTTTCACGAGACGAATCCCGAGGTAGTTGAGCTCCTTGAGCGGTACGGCACCACATTGGAGCAGAACAACGTGATCTTGGCCGAGATGGAAGACGAGGGGCTGGATTTTCAGGATGCCGCGGAGTTCTTTCTGGTGGAATACGAGGACACCTGGACGCAATGGGTAAGCGACGATGTGGCTGACCGCGTGCGTGCGGCGTTGCGGTAACGTGATGGATTCCGTTCACGAATTGGCATGGGGGAAAGGGTGAACGATACAGCGTTTGTCGATGTTCGAAACGTGTGGAAAGTATTCGGAAAGGATCCGGGCCGAATCCTGAAGCCGGAACTGAGACACCTGAGCAAAGAAGAAATTCTCCAACGGACCGGCTCCGTATTGGCCATGCGAGATATTAGTTTCTCCGTTGAACCGGGAGAGCTCTTCGTACTCATGGGGTTGTCCGGTAGCGGAAAGTCGACGTTAATCCGTACGTTCCTTCGACTGATTGAGCCGACTGCCGGATCGATTACGGTGGGCGGAATTGACGTAACCGCCATGGCGACCAATGAGCTCCAAGAGTTCCGTCGGCGCACGGTGAGCATGGTATTTCAGCATTATGGTCTTTTCCCCCATTACACCGTTCTTGAAAACGTCGCATACGGACTAAAGACTGGGGGCGTTCCGGCCCCCGACCGGGAGACGCGCGCACAGCGGGCCCTCGCTACTGTCGGGCTCGCGGGGTGGGAGCACTACTACCCCCATAGCCTGTCTGGGGGTATGCAACAGCGGGTCGGTCTCGCTCGCGCGCTGGCTACCGAGCCCGACCTGTTATTGATGGACGAGCCGTTTAGTGGACTGGACCCCCTCATTCGGCGTCAGATGCAGGATGAATTGGTAGATCTACAAGATTCCCTTCGCAAAACGATCATCTTTGTTACTCATGACCTTCATGAAGCATTGAAGCTGGGTGATCGGATTGCCATTATGCGCAATGGCGAGATTATACAGGTAGGAACCCCGGAAGAGGTCGTGACTGCGCCTGCCGATGCGTATGTGCGAGAGTTTGTGCAGGATGCATCGCCGGCGAAGGTGCTCACTGCGGACCACATACTGGAGGATCCCGAAGTGTTGCTGTACGCCTGGGAAGGGCCGAAAACCGCTCGTCGAATCTTGGTTGACAACCGCCGGGAGTGGGCGTTTATGGTGAATAAGCGGCACGAGTACCTCGGTGTTGTCAGTATCGACGACATCGATACGCAGAAGCCCCAATCGGTGGACGATCTCCGGCGCCTGGCGCAAAAGCACATCGGGACGTGCGGGCCGGAGGCGTACTTGGAGGAGTTGTTCTCCATCGCGGCGGAATCACCCTATCCAATCCCGGTTATTGATGAGCATCGCCGGTTGAAGGGGATCGTCCGGTATCGGGCGATTTTTGATAGTTTGAGCCGTGCCGCTGCCCAGAGCGAAGGTGAGCCGGAGGTGAATCGTGTTTGAGTTCCCGGAGACGGTGCGGCTGCCGCTGGGCGATTGGGTTGATATGGCGATGGACCTCCTGCTGCAGCACTTGGCGTGGCTATTTGACGGTATCGGTGCGGTGGGACTGCAGGTACTCTTGGCAGTAGAGGCGGTTCTGACGTTTATTCCGTGGTTTATCGTTATTCCTCTTGTTGGTTTGGTGGCGTGGCGTACACTCAACCGTGTACCGGCAGCGGTAGTTATGATGGTGATGTTGGTCATGGTGGGAAGCTTCGGGTATTGGCAGCTCGCGATGAACACGCTCTCCGTGGTTATCGTATCCGTCGTCATTTCCATCTTCCTAGGAGTTCCAATCGGAATCTTAATGGCGCGGAGCGACCGGTTCGAGCGCACATTGAAGCCGATTCTCGACGGAATGCAGACGATGCCCACATTTGTGTACTTGATTCCCGCCCTGATGCTGTTCGGATTAGGGCGAGTTCCGGCGACGTTTGCAACGATCATCTATGCCATTCCGCCGGTGATCAGGCTCACCAACGTAGGCATTCGGGAAGTCGCGCCGGACGTGGTTGAGGCTGCGCGGGCATTTGGATCAAGCAATCGGGAAATCCTGATCGATGTGCAGTTACCGTTGGCGCGCCCCTCGATTATGGTGGGTATCAACCAGACAACGATGATGGCCCTGGCGATGGTGGTGATCGGATCAATGATCGGGAATAGAGGTTTGGGAATGGAAGTACTGCTCGCCATCAATCGCGTGGAGATCGGACGAGGATTTGAGGCGGGATTGAGCATCGTCTTCCTGGCGATCATCATTGACCGTATAACCAACTCGTTTGCAAGGAATGACTACCAGGAATCCCGTGATGCGGAGTGAATGAGATGTCCGAGATTGACGATGTGAACCAAGACCGACGCATTCCTCATGGTCGACGGGCCGGCGCGTTGGTGGAGCGATTGCACCAGGAAGGGATTCCGCGGGGAATTGTGCTTGACGCAATTCGGTACGTTCCCCGGGAACTTTTTGTCCCGGAGGATGCGCGAGGTGCCGCCTGGGAGAATCGCCCGCTGGAGATTGGAGAAGGCCAAACGATTAGCCAGCCGTATACCGTTGCGTATATGCTTCAGCTGGCGGAGATTGGGCCCGCCCAACGCGTCATGGAAGTTGGGGCCGGTTCGGGGTACGTTGTCGCGCTCTTGTCGTATATGGTGGGTGACCCCAGTCTTGTTACCGGAGTCGAACTGAACGAAGAGCTCTTTCAGGAAGCGCAGCAGCGATTATCAGACCTTGGCCTCGATGGGGTGCATCTCGTACACGGAGACGGCAAAGACGGGTGCCCGCAACGAGCGCCGTACGATGCAATCATCGTGAGTGCTCAGACGGACGAGGTTCCTTCACCGTTGTTGGAGCAGTTATCCGCTGGGGGGAGACTGGTTGTTCCGGTGGATGTTGGGTCGTACGCCGCAATGACTCGGATCACTCGCACGGAGACGGGATTCGAGCGCAGTCGGCACGGGGCGTTCCAGTTTGTTCCGTTGCAGTAGTCTCTTACTCCACGTCCAACGGCGATGCGGTATTGAGAGTCCCCGTTCTGCACAATTGTGAGTACCACTGACCGCTGGCCTTTATGGTACGTTTTTGCGACGTGTAGTCGACGTGGATGAGACCAAAGCGCTTGCTGAATCCGTGCGCCCATTCGAAATTGTCTAACAGTGACCATACGAAGTATCCCCGGATATCGGAACCGGCACTGATGGCGCGGTGTACCCGTTCAAGGTACTTCGACAAAAATGCGATTCGCTGAGGATCTTGCACGGTGCCGCCGGAGCTCACCTCGTCGGAGAACGCCGCACCGTTTTCAGTAACATAGATCGGGGGATTACCCAACTCGCTCCGAATGCGGGCAAGAAGACGCTCAAACGCATCTGGTGCGATGGGCCAGCCCATGGCGGTGAGGGAATCGGTATGCAGCGTGCCCACGGGAACGAACCCCAGTCCCGGAATGGGCGCCCGACGAACGCGTACCGGGAAATAGTGGTTTAGGCCCAGAAAGTCGAACGTTCCATGAATACGTCGGGCATCTCTATGGTGATGCCCAATAAAGAAATGGAGCGCTCTTCGGGCAGTCTCAGGATATTCGCCGTGAAACAACGGCTCCATAAAGAGGCCGTTAATGAGTCGATCTGCTTTGTACGCGGCGCCTACGTCTCGCGGCCCCGCCGGAGTGGTAGGTATGAGGAGCTGAGAGATGCCCACTTGGCTCTCCGGTTGGAGAGCCTTAATCTCATGGTACGCTGCGGCGTGGGCAAGCATCATGTTTCGGACCACCTTGAACGCAGTCCATGGATTGTGTCGTCCGGGAGCAAGCTCACCGGTGAGATGCCCCAATACCGAGAACGTAAACGGTTCATTTACGGTAATCCAGTGGTTGACACGTTCCCGGAGTGCCGCCACCACGATCGATGCGTACGCGCGGAAATGATCGACCGTTTCGGTGGCCGCGAAGCCGCCCCGTTCCTGGAGATGCGCCGGGAGATCCCAGTGGAAGAGCGTGACCATGGGCGTGATATCGTGCTCGAGAAGCGTGTCCACGAGCCGTCGATAATGGTCCAGGCCCGCCTGATTCACCCGACCGAATCCCTCCGGCAGGATGCGAGGCCAACTGATTGATAGCCGGTAGGCCTTCAGCCCTAACTGTTTCATGAGGCTCACGTCTTCGCGGAAGCGGTAATAGTGGTCGCAGGCCACATCGCCGCGGTCCCCGTTGAGAATCTTGCCGCGGCGGCGGACGAAATTGTCCCAAATCGAGCGGCCTTTTCCGTCCGCGTTCCAGGCACCCTCGATCTGATAGGCGGCGGTGGCGGCTCCCCACAAAAACTGCCGTGGAAACTGTCCATGCATGGGCCAAACCGTATGGTATTGGAAGGCCGCGTGTAAATGCCGACGCTGACACGGCGGGAGGATTCCACTACAGTTTGCCCGTGGCGTTTGAACAATCTATTGCGTTGAACAGCGTGCTGTTGGCGATGGGAACGGCTCTGCTGTATGGTGGTGGCTCCTTCCTCGTCCAGGGAGCAGCCCGCATTGCACTGAGGTTCAATATTTCATCCATGGTCGTGGGACTCACGGTGGTCGCCTTTGGAACGTCTGCACCGGAGCTCTTTGTAAGTCTCCTATCGGCGGTGCAAGGCAAGATGGGAATTTCTATCGGCAACGTGGTGGGCAGCAACGTCATCAACATTGCCCTGGTGTTGGGAATCGCTGCGGTGCTTCGGCCAACTCCAGTCGATCGCACTACGGTGCTCATTGACGGCCCGGTCATGATGTTCAGCTACGTGATATTCATGGTGGTGGCAGCGGATGTGGGAGGTGCCAATTTCTGGACCGGCGGGATCATCGAACGGTGGGAGGGTGGACTCATGGTGGCCGCCTTGGGAATCTATGTGTTCTTCCTGTATGAACGGTCGCGCGCTTCTCGAGCGGTGATTCCGCTCGCTGAAGAAGTGCCCGTGGATGAGACCGGAGGCCGGCCGTTTGCGATAGACCTTCTCCTCGTGCTACTCGGAACGGGGTTTTTGGCAGGGGGCGCTGAGCTATTAGTTCAAGGAGCCGGATGGCTCGCGATGAATCTTATGGGAGCGAGCGAGCGCTTTGTCGGCATCGCGATCGTCGCCCTGGGAACCAGCTTGCCGGAGCTGGTTACAACCCTGGTAAGCCTCGGCCGCGGAGAGATGGAGATCTCCGTGGGAAATCTCATCGGCAGTAACATCTTCAACACACTCTTTGTATTAGGCGTGACTTCCATGGTGCTTCCCATTACGGTGGGAACAACCGATTTTTCCGTGGATTTCTTCTTTATGGTTGCAACGACGCTGATTCTGGTCGGTGACCTCGCCGTGCGGCGCGCGGTGTCGCGGTCGATGGGGGTCGTCCTTCTCACCGCGTATGCCTCTTACGTGGTGTACCTGGCAGCCACCCGGGCGATGTAGGTGCCGCGGGCGTCCGTTGACAGGTTGCACATGGACCGCCTACATTCGGGGAGCTTGTGAAGAACCTGCGTGCTGAATTCGCTACCCTTATTGGAGCGGCCGTCAACATCCTTCTGTCGGCCGTGAAACTCACTGTCGGCATATTTGCAACGAGTGGCGCACTCGTCGCGGACGGCGTCCACTCTTTGAGCGATCTCGTCACGGATGCGGCGGTGTTATTGGGGTTGCGTGCGGCCCGGCGACCCCCCGATACGAACCACGCCTACGGCCATGGTAGATACGAGACACTGGCTGCTTTGTTTGTCGGCGCCATGTTGGTGGCGGCGGCGGGGGGGATTCTCCTGCACTCCTGGTCACGAATCGCCGGCGCCGTGGCCGGCGAGACGTTGCGCTCTCCTCGGCCTGCGGCGATCTCCGTGGCGGCGGCGTCCATTGTAGCGAAGGAGATGATGTTTCACGTGACCCGTCGGATCGGGCAGCGCAGCGGTAGCCCGGCCCTAGTAGCCAACGCGTGGCACCACCGCTCCGACGCGTTGAGTTCCGTAGCGACGCTCGTGGGAGTGGGGGGAGCAGCCCTCCTGGGCTCAGAGTGGAATATTCTGGATCCAGCGGCGGCCGGTATTGTAGCGTGCATGATCGCCTGGGTTGGAGTGAAAACGGCGCTCGGCGCGCTGCGGGAGATGACGGACCACGCCCTCCCGCAGTCGGACCACGCCGCCATTAAGCGGATCGTCTTGTCTGTGCCGGGCGCCAGCGATCCCCATAACCTCAAAACACGCCGACTCGGTTCAGACGTATCCATTGAGGTTCATTTTCGTGTGAATGGCGATATATCAGTAAATGATGGCCACGATATCGCATCGGAAGTTGAATCTCGCATACGGCGAGAATTTGGAGCGTCTTCGACAATCATCACGCACGTGGAGCCCACCGTTGATGAATGATTTATTGTTCAGATTTCACAACAAATGAAACTTTGATTACTGTATGTTGATTCTACTGGATTATTATTACCGAGTATGTCATAATCCGGCCACATTGACAGTGAACAATCTGGAGGTTCAATGAAGGACAAGAAGCGAATCGTTATCCTCGGTGGAGGTTACGGTGGTGTTCACGCGGCGAAAAAACTGCATAAGAAGTACAAGCGGCGTGAAGATATTGAAATAACCCTGATCGATAAGAATCCCTACCATACACTCATGACTGAGCTGCACGAAATCGCCGGATCTCGGACGGAACCGGAAGCGGTGCAGGTGAGCTTTCATAAGATCTTTGGTGGCAAGCGAGTTAACGTCGCGATAGACGAGATTACCGGCGTCGATTTCGACCAGAAGAAGCTCACCTCAGAGACCGCTTCGTATCCCTATGATTATTTGGTCATTGGAGCGGGGGGAGCTCCGGAGTTTTTCGACATTCCCGGAGTACAGGAGCACAGCTTTACGCTCTGGTCCCTGGAGGATGCGCTTCGCATCCGTACTCACGTGGAAGATCGGTTTCGCGAGGCAGCGAAGGAGCCCAATCCCGAGGTGCGCCGAAAGCTGTTAACGTTTACCATCGCCGGTGCAGGATTTACGGGAATCGAGCTGGCAGGTGAGCTCCTGGAGCGCCGCGATGTGCTGTGCCCGCAGTACCACATCGATGAGCGAGAAGTCCGCGTCCTAATAATTGAAGCAAAAGACTCGATTCTCCCGATCTTTCCTGAGAAGCCCAAGGCAAAAGCGTTACGGCATATCAAGAAGATGGGCGCCGAGATTATGCTTAACGCGATGATCACCGGAGCGGAGGAAGGGCTGGTCAGAATTGGTGATCAGGAGATCCGCACGGACACCTTCATTTGGACCGCGGGTATTCATGGCGGCGAGTTCTCAAGTCGCGTCGACCTCACCAAAGGACACATGGCCCGGGGCGAGTGCTCGGTTGCCTCGATCGAGGGTATCCACGGCATGGCGGGATGTTCGTTCGACGAAGATGAACGGTACGTCGTTGGTCAGCGTGGACGAGTTCTGGTCAATGATTACATGCAGTCGGTCGATCGTCCCGACGTGTACCTCTGTGGCGATATCCTGTGGTACGTGGAGGAGGAGCACGTCGTTCCTCAGGTGGTGGAAACCGCCCTTCAGACCGGTGAGACCGCAGCCAAGAATATCATTGCCGACATAGAAAACACGGAGAAAGAAGCGTTCAAGTCGAACTATCACGGCTTCATGGTTTCCGTCGGCAGCAAGTACGGCGTGGCCCACGTGATGGGTACTTCCGTATCGGGGTTCATCGCATTAGGCATTAAGCATCTCATCAATCTGCATTATCTGTTCGGTCTTGCCGGCGTAAATGCGGTGTGGGAGTACATCCGCGAAGAGTTCTTGAACGTGAAGGATCGCCGATCTATGTTCGGCGGTCATTTCGCGTGGAAGATTCCCGTGTACTGGGCCCTTCCGCTTCGGGTCTTTCTCGGCGCCAAGTGGCTCATGGAGGGCATTAAGCATATCGGTGATGGCTGGCTGGATCCCGGTAGCGGGTCGATCTTCAACCCGGAGGCCGATTCGAT
This sequence comes from Alkalispirochaeta sp., assembly GCA_048614515.1. Lineage (GTDB taxonomy): Bacteria > Spirochaetota > Spirochaetia > DSM-27196 > Alkalispirochaetaceae > Alkalispirochaeta. The sequence continues at coordinate 15,290 of JBMCMH010000007.1, forward strand.
CCTCTTGCCCGGTGTTGAGTTGGCGGACGCTGCCAGTGCGGCCACCGAATGGGAAGAAAACGGTGAGGCGGCCGGTGAAGCGGCCGCGGCATACGGTGAGCCGCTCATCGAAGCGATCGCGCCATATACGTGGTTCGCGGAGAACGTGCTGAGCGACGCTCCGGCATTGGCATTCCTCCTGCAGGCGGGCGTTGTTGCCGCTCAAGTTGCCATTGGACTGGCGTTGATCGGTGGATTATTGACCTTTCCGGCGGCTGTGGTGTCAATCGGGTTCGGGTTGATGTTTATCGCCTCCGGTTGGGGAAACCCGGAGCTGCTGTGGTATATCGCTGCATCTATCGTAATGCTTGGTGGGGCTGGTCGCGGATTTGGTCTGGATCACTGGGTCATGCCCTGGCTCAAGAAGTGGTGGAACAAACAAGGTATCGCTAAGAAGACGTACCTGTACACCGGTGAGCCCCGAGACAAATGACGTGGGCTGAGTTCCCCGAGATTCGCCGGGAGCTGGATCGCGTTCAGTCGGTCATACTTGAGGAAGTGTCGCGCCCCGGGGGCAATTTGTCCCGGGGGTTGCGAGACTTGGCCACTCGTGACGCGAAGCTCTTGCGACCGGCATTCACGATCATCGCGGCCCGTATCCAGACCGGCGGCGCCGCGGCGCCGGACCGGGTAATTCGAATTGCGGCAGCGATTGAGCTGTTACACATCGCATCTCTTATCCACGACGATATCGTGGACGAGTCGGATTCTCGCCGGGGCGGTGTGTCGCTGCACGTACAGTATGGGAGCCGCCAAGCGGTATTAATGGGTGACTACCTGTTCTCTCGCTGCTTTGCGTTGGTGGCGGATCATGCCCAGCCGGAGAACGCCGTGCTTCTCAGTGCGGCGGTGAGCCACATCATAACCTCGGAAATCGCCGAGACCAACGGTGGCGAAGATACCGGGTTCTCCGTGCGAAAATACTTGCACCGAATCGTTGGAAAGACAGCGGTGCTTTTTGCGCTGAGCTTCCATTTTGGGGCCTCGGAAGCGTGTGACGACGAATGTGATGAACGGACGGTGGAGATCTTGCGCCGCGTCGGCTACAACATCGGCGTGGGCTTTCAGATTATCGACGATTTGCTCGACCTCTTTGGAAACAGTCGACGTACGGGCAAGCCGGGAGCTACCGACATTCGGCAGGGAATCCTTACGTTGCCGGTGATTTTAGCGGCCAATTCCTCCCAGCGGTCTCGACTCATTCGCGTGCTTCAGCGAATTGGGGCCCATGGACAGCGGCCTAATCGACTTGTGCGCTTCTGGCATGACCGTGCGATCGAACGGGTTCGGTCCGAGGTTGCGGATGCGGGAGGGCGCGCCGGCGCCAAGGCGGCTGCCGAATTGTACACGCGTCGGGCAGAGCGGGAGATCAGTCGATTGCCGGCGGGCCCGGATCAAGTGGTGTTGCGCGAGGTGGCGGAGCGTCTGCTCTCGCGAGCATCATAACCTACGGGCCGCAGAACCTATGGGAGCGGCAGGGTGAAGCCGGCCGCCGACAGGATCAACGGGATCACAACTCCCAGCGTATATGCACCAAAAACGGTGGAGATCGACGCCATCGAGGGGCCCTTCGTGCGGTGAGAGAACCCCCGGCGGTGCATATGCCGGTAGGTGGGAAGGATCACCCCGAGGGCGCTCGCGAGGGTAAGCACCGTCAGTGACGGGAGTATACCTGATACTACCAGTACGATGAGGGTCGTCCCCGCAGCGGCACCCAAGATGTAGATAATACGTTCACTCCAGTGGCGCCCTACGACGATAGAAAGGGTTCTACGGCCTGCCGCACGGTCCCCAATGAGATCGCAGGTGTTGTTTACCGTGAGAATTGACGCCACCATGAGAAGTGAGGGAATGCCGACCAGAACATCGTTGAGGTGCATCCGGCCGGGGGCGAGCACAAAGATGGTGAGTGTTACCAGTACCCATCCCAGAAATCCGCCTGCAACTAGGTCTCCCACGGGCGTTCGTGAAATAGGAATCGGCCCGGCATTATAGAGAAAGCCAATCGCCATTGAGACGGCGCCAATTGGGATGACCCATGGCGAAGCGATAAACGCTAATACCAGACCCAGTACTCCCGCCACCGCATAGAGCGCCAGCGATACCAAGAGCGCAGGTCCCGCCGCAACCCCCTGATGAACGAGAACCTTATCGGCCTCACGGTTGGTTTCACGCCGATCAACGCCAAAGTAGTAATCAAAGAACGTGTTGAAACCGGTGGTCGCCATGTCCACCGCCAGGACGGCGGCCACGTAAACGACCAGTGTCGGGAGCTCAAGATCTGCGTAGCGGTACCATACGTAGCTGGTTCCAATGGCAACCCCGGAGAGGCTCACGATCTTGGTGCGAATTTCAACGATTCTGAGAATGTGGGACAGTGTGATCATTCCGATGAACCTCACGGGAGTATACTTGAGATTCTCGGGGAAGGTGAATCCTAAGAGAACTGACGGCCGTCGAGGAGGCGTCGCACCGCACGCATGAAATCCACGAACCCCGGCGGGTAGTGGTTTAGCCCGCGACTCGTTACCGAATGGGTGCCGGCCGTTATGGCGACGTACCACGTGGTACCGTCGGCGCTATCGGTGCCTTTGTACCGAGGCCGCCACTCCCAGACCCCGGAGCCGGCGACATCGTTCAAGAACTGGCTCCACTGAGCAGCATCTGGGACGATCTCTTCCGTGAGGTACGGCTCATAGCCCTGTTCGAAGACCTGGTAGGTAACTGTGTCCTCACTGAGCTCTACCTTGTACGACGGCCCCACGTACCCACCAACCCACGCTTCAAAAACATCGGGTTTCTTGGTCCGCATAAAATAAAACTCCAATAGAAAGTATTGTTAAGATTGTACGCTTTTATTGTTGATATATCAAGAGAACGTTTGCATAGAGCCGAGGTCGGAGAGCGACTTTAGAAGCGGGAGAAAAAACGCTACGCGAGGTACAACGAGAATCCCATGAAAAAGGAAACGCTACCACCGATCACACACACGTGCCAGAGCGTATGGCTGAACGGAAGGCGCCGGGCGGCGTAGAAGGCGACGCCGCCGGTGTAGAAAATCGCGCCGGTGAGCATCCAGTACAAGAAGCCTGGCGGCGCGACGGCGAGGAGCGGCCGAATTGCGATCAGCACCGTCCACCCCATGGGGATGTACAGCAGATCGGTGATGAGATGGTGCTCTCGAAAGATAGTAGACTTGAGAACGATCCCGATCAGGGCCAACGTCCAAATGATTCCAAACACTACCCATCCCCAGGTGCCTTGGAGGAGAAGGAGAGTGACCGGCGTATACGTCCCCGCGATGAGCAAATACACAAAGGACTGGTCTACGATGCGGAGGTAGTAACGAATATGGGGCAGCGATGCAAAACTGTGCACGAGGGCGGAGGACATGTAGAGCAAGATCTGACTCACTCCGTACACGATGAAACTGGCATATTTCAATGGGCTGGGATCTTCGTGAGTGAGCATGATCAACGCGGTGAGCCCGGCGATTGCCAAGCCGGCGCCCATGGCGTGGGTGATACTGTTAAAGATCTCTTCGATCGCCCCACCACTTTCGTATTTGATCTCCGATGGACGCAATTCTTGCTCGTGAATCGATTCGCTCATGTTCCAAATTAGACCCTTTGCCGGTGGGGCTGTCAAGTCGCCGCAATGGACGGTAGGGGCCGTACATGCTACGTTTTCGTGGTGGCAACTAAGCATCACGTGGGATATGACGGCATTCTTGACGCGGCGGAGGGACTATTTCGGGAACGGGGGTTTCAGGCAGTTACCCTCACGGATGTAGCCCAAGCAGTGGGCATTCGTAAGCCGTCGCTGTACTATCATTTTCCGGAGGGAAAAGAGCAGCTCTTTGTGGCGGTACAGGAACGTATGTTTCAACGGATCGGGGATCAGTTGGAACTCGCGATTCAGGCGGCCCCTCCTTCATTGGACGCACAACTGCAACACGCCGCCAAATGGTTCTTCCAGCGACCGCCGTTATTCTTGTTGGCGATGATTCATCACGATATGCCCGCCCTCAGCGAGGAACATCGAAAGTCACTGACAGCTATGAGCTACGGGGTCATCATGCGTCCGCTCGTCCAGGCGGTGCAGACCGCAGTGGAATCCGGGGAAATTCGAGAGGTAAACCCCCACGTGGTGGCGGGGGGGTTTATATCCTTGCTGGAAGGCACCACCATCGCCGCACGCGCCGGATTCGGCCACAACGTGGAAGAGATGATGGTGGCGTCTCTGGATATGGTTATGAACGGGCTTAGACCGAACTCGTCTGAGAAATGATGTGTACGTCCCGTTGCGGATATGGGATGCCGATGCCCTCTCCGTCCAGGCGCTCCTTAATCTGTTGATACAGTTCATGCTGAACGGTGAGAAAGTGCTCTCGCGCCGTCCAAAAACGTGCCAGCACGTCGATAGAGCTTGCGCCATGGCCGCTGACGCCCACCACCGGAGGCGGGTCGTGCAGGACGTTCGCATGTTCCTCCAGCACCGTCCGAATGGCGGTTTGCGCCGTGGTGATGTCGGCGTCGTAGCTAATCCCCAGTTGAAGGTCGACTCGGCGCAACGCGTTGACGGAGTAATTGATCACCGCCGCGTTGGCCAGGGCGCCGTTCGGCACGACCACGCGGCGATTGTCCGGGGTATCGAGAATCGTGTAGAGCACCTGGATCTCCTGGACTGTGCCCATGTGGCCGCCGGTCTCAATGAAGTCGCCCACCGAGAACGGTCGCGTGGCCAGAACAAGTACGCCGCCGGCAAAGTTGGAGAGCGCTCCCTGAAAGGCGAGTCCCACGGCCAACCCGGCAGCACCGAGCAGCGCGATGAAGGAGGTCATCTGGATTCCCGCGGTGGAGGCCGCGGCGATTACCGCCAGAATGGACAGCGTAGCCTTCACCAGACTTCGGACAAAGCTGGTAAGGCCGGCATCAATAGCGGCCTTACCCATCACTCGGCGCACGATTCGCGCGGCGATGCCCGCTACAAAGAGTCCGACGACGAGAATAGCGATCGCCGAAGCAAGCTGTGGCAGAAGTGTCTGAACATCAATATCAATCATACCCGTCAGTGTAGTGCAGGAGACAATTATTATGAAACAGGCTATGAGAGATGGTTCGAAACGCTTGATCCTCATTGGTGGTGGACATGCCCACCTGCGCCTCCTGCACCGCATCCCGGAGCTCGTGGCCCGCAATGTTGAGGTGACTGTCTTGGATGGTCGGCCTGAGTTGTGGTACTCCGGCATGATGCCCGCGGTACTAGGCGGGATGGTAACGATGGAGGCGGCGCGGATTCCAATCCGTGAGATTGCGACACGGCATGGAGCCACCTTTGTCCAGCAGCAAGCGACGCATATCGATCATAGACGACGCACCGTGGAGACGGACGGTGGGGAATATGCATGGGATGTGGCGAGTATCGCCGTCGGTAGCCGGGTAGTACCGCCGATCCCGGTGTCGCCCGAGGCGGAGGTGATGAGCGCGAAACCGGTAGCTCGGCTACCGGAGCTCCTTTCCGCGACGGTGAGGCGGTTGGAGGCCACCTCCACGCAGTCGGTGAGAGTTGTGTTTATTGGAGGAGGTGCATCGGCGGTGGAGCTGTCGGGAAATCTAGCGCGGGGAATCAGGAAGCGCGATCCTCACTGGGGGGAGCGCCTTGACCTCACGATCGTTACCCGTGGCGCCTCGCTGATACCCCGGATGCCCGCTGCGGCGCAGCAAATCTGTTACGATTCTCTCACGGCCCGCGGAGTCCGAGTGCTTTCAAACTCAACGCCTCGGTATGTGTCCTCCTCGGCGGTAGATCTGGAGGGAGGCCCGTCGGTTCCGACGGATATCACGGTGTTCTGTACCGGTCTGTCGGCGCCGTCGGTCATCGCGACGTCAGGATTGCCCCATGGGAATCATGGAGAACTGGTGGTACGGGACACACTGCGTACGGCGGATGCTCCCATCTACGGCGGGGGCGACTGCATCGGAATCGATGGAATCGAGTTGGAGCGAATCGGCGTGCACGCGGTGCGACAGAGCGGGATTCTCGAGTACAACGTACTGCAGGAGCTGGCGGGGGCGTCGCCGGCTACGCTTCAGCGATACGTACCGCCCCCGGCGCCGTTACTGATCCTCAATCTGGGAGATGGAACCGGAGTGGTGGTGAAAGGACGCCGCGTAATCCATGGTCGGCTTCCATATCGCGTCAAGGAGCGCATCGATTGGGCGTTTGTGCGCAGTGGTGGGACGCGAATCCGGCCGGCGCTGCATGGGCCGCCGCGACCGGGGAATGTACTGGGGCGGGGGCATACCTCCCGGCGGGGAAACGTCGGATAACCATGAGTACCCCTTCGCTCGAGCCATCAGCTCCGGTGGCGTTCCCTAGACGGCGTCGACCGGGCGATGATCCCCATCGTTCGGTAGACCACCTCCGCAGCGGCGTAATCCCAGCCGTGTTGCCCCGGAATCGGGGCAAGTTCCACCACGTCACATCCCACGATTTCTCGCTGGGATGCGATCGAATCAATGATAGACAGGAACTGGTACCACGCGAGGCCTCCCGGTACAGGCGTGCCGGTGGCAGGTATGATCGACGGATCCAGGCCGTCCACATCGATCGTAACGTACACTCGTTGGGGAAATGACTTCGGAACGGTGATTGAGGAGATGCCGGTGGGAACGATGGAGGGAGCATCAAAGGTGGTAATCGCCGGATACGTGGGGTCGGTCCCGGCTCGTGTAGCTACCTCCGCGCGGTACAGAACCTCTTCCGGGGACAGCGCGCGTACTCCAATCTGGATAAGGGGGAGCTGGAGGTCCTGGTGAATCCGCCTCGCCACCGAGGCGTGGCTCTCCGGGGTTCCCTCATATTGGTTCCTGAGGTCTGCATGAGCATCGATTTGTACTACGCCGATCGGCTCACCCATGCTATCACGAACACCGCGGACCGCCGGTGCGCTGATGGAGTGCTCACCGCCGAGGACGATCGGAATTCCGCGCCCGCCGGGGCCTTCCCGGACGGCGGTGGTCACGGCAGCGGTAATTCTCGGAAACACCACCGATGGTCCCCCGGTGCACTCCACTGCAGGTGACGTATGGATCCCCTCGTCCCCGGGGGAGCTGGTTCCATCGAAGACCTCGAGCTGGTCCGAGGCCTCGAGAATCGCCTGAGGGCCATGCGCCGTGCCCGCTCCGTAAGACACGGTGTGCTCGTATGGTACCGGTATGATGTGAAAGGTCGCCTCATCGCGGGGACGCTGCGCGTACTCACTGCCCAGAAATAGGTGATTAGAACTCATACGTATCTCCGCTGGATGGAGTTGCCCCCAAGCGATCGCGAAAGTCGGTGTACGAGCCGTGCCGGACAACCGTTCCAGTCCGGGTGTGCGAGTTCCACGTGGCGATCGCCGGAAGGGGAATTCCATTAAAGGTGGTGGTTTTCACCATGGTATAGTGGCTCATATCATCGAAGACCAGCCGGTCCCCCACGGAGAGCGAATCTGCAAAAGCGTAGTCCCCGATTACATCGCCGGCCAGGCACGTACCCCCGCCCAATCGATAGAGGTGATGCGCTGCACCGGGCGGACTGCTTCCCCAGACCTCGGGTCGGTACGGCATCTCAAGGGTGTCCGGCATGTGCGCGGTGGCCGACGTATCGAGAATAGCCAGGTTCATTCCGTTCACTGGAAGGTCAAGGACTGAAGCAACCAGGACTCCGGTGTGAATCGCAACGGCTTCGCCGGGCTCGAGAATCACCTCCACGTGGTAGCGCTCTTTCACGTCATGGATCAGTCTCACGAGGTGCTCGCGATCATAGTCCGGTTTGGTGATGTGGTGGCCGCCGCCGAGATTTAACCAGGAGATCTCCGGCCGTCTGAGCACGTCACCAAAGCGTTCTTCCAGGGCGACGAGCGTCTGCTCCAACGCAGAGGAATCGTTTTCACAGAGTGTGTGCAGGTGGATTCCGCTGATACCCGACCAGGCCTGCGGATACTGCACGGTATCGTGGTGGAGCTGGGCTGCGGTGGTGCCCAACCGGGAATAGGGCGCGCACGGGTCGTACAGCGGCGTATCTCCCACCGAGAACTCCGGATTAACGCGGAGGCCGAACTTCAGGTTCCGGCGGGTGCCTTGAGCCCTCAGGCCATCCTTCCGGAAGCGTGCCCACTGGGCGAGCGAATTAAAGCTCAGATGATCGCTGACCTGGAGCACGGTCTGCAGATCGGCATGGGAATATGCCGGGCCATAGGTATGTACCTGACCGCCAATTTCGGTCTGCCCGAGGTGCGCTTCGTAGGGGCCACTGGCACAGACGCCATGAAGATACCTGCGAACCAACCCAAACACCGCCGGGAGCGCGAACGCCTTCAGCGCCAGCAAAATCGTTGCTCCGGCGCGGTCGGCGGTTTCCCTGAGGATGCGCAGATTGTGTTCTACGGCGGTGGTATCCACCACGAAGCAGGGACTCGGCACGGATTCAGGATCAAAGCCCTCAAAAAACGGTCGTCCATCGGGATTGTACGGCCGAGGGTCGTGCCGGGGCGGGAGGTCGCGTCGTGTCCGTGACGGCTGCTGCTCTGAACCGCGGCCCGCACCGGCACCGTCCCTGTCAGTCAAGCTCCGCCACCTCCGCCGGATCCTGCACCGACCACGGCAAGCCGTGACGGTTGAGAGCGTCCATGAACGGATCAGGATCAAACGCTTCCATATTCCAGACACCGGGCTCCATCCAGGTTCCGGTGAGCATCATCATCGCACCGATCATGGCCGGTACGCCGGTGGTGTAACTGACCGCCTGACTCCCCACTTCCCGGAACGCCTCGGCGTGATCACAGATATTGTAGACGTACACCCGGCGGTGAGCGCCGCCGCGGGGCCCGGAGGCGATCGTGCCGATACAGGTGCGGCCACGGGTGCTTTCTCCCAATCCCGACGGTTCCGGCAGAACCGCCTTGAGAAATTGCAGCGGGACAATCTGCTGACCCTGGAACTCAACCGGGTCGATCCGCGTCATTCCCACGTTTTGCAGGACCTCCAGGTGCTTCAGGTAGGAATCGGAAAAACTCATCCAGAACTGTCCGCGTCGGATGGTGGGGAAGTTTTGGACCAGGCTTTCGAGTTCTTCATGGTACATGCGGTAGATCGTGTAGTCACCCACCCCGTCGGGACAGGTAAATTCCCGGTGCTGAGACATCGGCGGCGTCTCTACAAAGGTCCCGCGTTCCCAGTGGCGGCACGGAGCGGTGACCTCGCGAATGTTGATCTCCGGATTGAAATTGGTGGCAAACGGTTTTCCGTGGTCCCCGCCGTTGACGTCAACGATATCAAGCTGCTCGATTTCATCCAGGAGGTGTTTTGCGGTATATGCGGTAAAGACATTTGTGACGCCCGGGTCGAAGCCGCTTCCCAGGAGCGCCATGAGGCCCGCCTCCCGAAACCGGTCACGGTATGCCCACTGCCAGGAGTACTCGAAGTGAGCGCTTTCGGGGGGTTCGTAGTTGGCGGTGTCCAGGTAATGGACTCCCGTGGCCAGACACGCCTCCATGATCGACAGATCCTGGTAGGGGAGTGCCACATTGATGACCAGTTGAGGTTGAGTCCGCGAAATGAGTGCCGTCAGTTCCTGCACATTGTCGGCGTCCACCTGCTCGGTGGCGATGCTGACGCCGGCGCGTCGTTTCACTTCAGCCGCGATCGCCGTGCATTTGGCAACGGTTCGGCTGGCCAACGTAATCCGAGAAAACACGTCGGGAACCTGGGCACATTTGTGTGCAACCACGTTCCCTACGCCTCCCGCTCCGATAATCATGACGTGTGGCATAAAAGCTCCTTTCGGTGCTGCTTCCTGCGCGCTGCGCGGGGCTGCGCGCTGCTCGCATGGAACTCAGCGTTCATAATAGGTGTAGCCGCGCATGCTTGCTTCAAACGCCTGCAGGACGGACCGGCGCTGCGGTGCGGTAATCAGTCCGTCGCGAACCGCTTGTTCCGCCTTGCGGCGGAACCGCTCTACCAGCTCCCGAGGCTGGTATTCCACATAGCTGAGGACATCGGAAATCGAGTCGCCTTCGATCTCACGGACAAAGTCGAAACTACCGTCCTCGTTAATGCGGACGCTCACCACATGGGTGTCTCCCAGCAAGTTGTGCAAGTCTCCTAAGGTTTCCTGATAGGCTCCAACGAGGAACACCGCCAGGTAGTATTCATCGTCACCGGTGAGCTCGTGGAGGGGCAAGGCCTTGCGTACGTCGTGCATGTCGGCGAAGGTGTCGATCTTTCCGTCGGAATCACAGGTAATATCGGCGAGGATACCGGTGCGAGTTGGTGCTTCCGACAGCCGATGAATGGGCATGACCGGAAAGATCTGCTCAATCGCCCACACGTCGGGGAGGCTCTGGAATACCGAAAAATTGCCGTAGTACGTATCGTACAGCGACTCTGGAAGACCTTCGAGTTCGCGAGGTACGCGCTTTACCTTGCCCATGAGCACGGAGATCTGGTGCAGAATGTCCAGAAAGAGGTTTTCGGACAGCGCCCGGTGCCGCAAACTTACGTGACCGTGCTGAAAGTCCTCTCTCACCTCTTCGCGGTAGTATACGGCGTCGTTGTAGCATTCCTGTAGATTGCGGACAGTCAACGTTCCGCGTACTTCGTACAGATAGCGGACAGACTCCGGCGCGTCTTCCGGGATCGTCTCCGGGATCGGGCCGGGGCGAGATTCGGTCACATCCAGAATGTTGAACAGCAGGATTGACGAATACGCTACGGTGGCGCGACCGCTCTCGGTGATAATGGTGGGGTGAGCGATGTCGCGCTCGTCGAGAACCGACTTGAGTACCTCCACCACGTCCCAGGTGTACTCATCGAGGGAGTAGTTCTTGCTGTGGACGAAATTCGTCTGACTGCCGTCATAGTCCACCGCCAGGCCTCCGCCGAGATCGAGATATCCCATGGGAGCCCCCTCCGCTACCAGGCCGGCGTAAAAGCGCGCCGTCTCCCGGACCGCGGTACGAATATCGCGAATGTTGGGAATCTGGCTCCCCAGGTGGTAGTGGAGCAGGCGCAACGTATCGAGCATTTCGTGGCGCTTGAGCGTATCGATTACGTCTACCACTTGATTGGTGGTCAAGCCGAAGATCGAGTTATCCCCGCCGGAATCCTGCCAGTGACCGCTGGAGCGGGTGGAGAGTTTGAGGCGGACGCCGATGAGCGGCTTAATGCCCAGGGCATCGCTGCGCTCCAAGATAATCGGTAACTCGGTGGGTGTCTCGATGACGAAAAAGACCTGGTATCCCATGCGAATCGTCTGCAGTCCCAGGTCGATAAACTCCGGGTCCTTGTATCCGTTGCACACGATTAAGCTTTTGGGTGACGGAATCATCGAGAGCGCCACCAGCAGTTCCGCTTTACTTCCCGCCTCCAGACCGTGGTGATGGCGAGACCCGAACCGCGAAACTTCTTCGATCACCTGAGCCTGCTGATTAACCTTTATCGGAAACACGCCCTGATACGCGCCGTGAAAGCCGGTGCCCTTGATCGCATCGGCGAAGCTCTCGTTGAGACGGGAGATTTGCTGATCCAGCAAGTTCTCGATCCGCAACAGCACCGGCATGCTGAACCCGCGGTCGCTCATGCCGCGAATAATCTCCATGAGGCTTACCTCGACGGTATCCGCGCCGGAGCCGACCTTGACGACCACTTCTCCCGTAGCCGACAGGTCGAAGTAGCCGGCTCCCCATTCCTTGATTCCGTATGTGTTCGCGGCGTCAGCCACGGTCCACCGCTTTAGCATGTCCTGCATCGTTGCCCAAGGATACCGGAGTGATCGGTCACTGTAAACGGAACGGGCAGACGGTTCGTGTCCCTCTCCGGCCGGCGACCGGTCCCGGGCGGTGGACAGTCTCCGTCGGGTGATACACGATAGAACCAGCTATGAGCAGCATCATTTCTCGAATCGCCGTCGCCATTACCGTTCCGGAACGTTCCGTAGCCGCCGCCCTGCGCATGCGCGCCGACGGTGCCACCGTGCCCTTCCTTGCCAGGTATCGAAAAGACCAAACGGGAAACCTCGATGAAGACCAGTTGCGAAGAATCTTCGCTGAACACGACCGACTTCAGGAGCTCGATCAGCGCCGAGAGTCGATACGCGCCGGTTTACGGGAACGGGAGCTCCTGAGCGAACAGCTCTCCCGCGCCCTCGCCGCGGCGACCACCCGGAGTGAGCTGGAAGATGTGTACGCACCGTTTCGTCCCCGGCGCACGACGCGGGCGGACGCGGCGCGCGCGGCCGGGTTAGGACCGATGGCCGAGGCGCTGAGCCGAGATGCGTACTCCTCCGTGGATGAGCTGCTCCACGCATACGCGCCCCCGGAGCTGTCCCGGGATGAGGCGATCTCCGGCGTGGTTGATATCGCGGCGGCGGACCTATCGGCGATCCCCGAGCTCCGCCGCGACCTCTTTATGCTGTTCTCGACGCAGGGGGCGCTGCACTCCCGGAAGGCGCGGGGAGTTGCGCAGCCCGAGGCGGCAACCTACCGGGACTACCTTGATTGGACCGAGCCGATCCGATCGGTTCGGTCTCACCGGGTATTAGCGGTTCTTCGGGGAGAGCGGGAAGGGGTGCTTTCGGTCTCCATGCGACCGCCGGACGAGGCGGCGGTGGCCACGCTCCGCCACCACCTTCGCGGGATTGATGCCGCCGCCGGAGCGGGGGCGAACACCACCCGCACGGCGCTCGGAGAGCGTATCGTCCGGGAAGCGTGGAAGCGGGTGCTGGCTCCCTCCCTGGAAACCCGAATGAAGCGAGAGGTGCGAGTATGGGCGGAGGTGGAAGCGACCCAGGTGTTTGCCGCGAACCTGCGAGAAGTACTGCTTGCGCCGCCGTTTGGAGCCAGAGGATTGCTGGCGATCGACCCGGGGTTTCGCAGTGGCAGTAAACTGGTAGTCCTGGACGACACCGGGCAGGTGCTGCACCACGAGACGATTACCCCGCTTCCCCCGCACGCCACCGTCGTTGAGGCAGGAAACCGGGTAGCACACCTCCTCGAACGGCACTCCATCGAGGCGGTGGCGGTGGGAGATGGTACCGGAGGCCGGGAGATGGAGGCGTTTCTGCGCGAACTATCTCCGGCGGTGCCGGTGATCCGGGTACATGAAGCGGGGGCGTCGGTGTACTCGGCCTCACCGGCGGCGCGGCGCGAGATGCCGGACCTGGCGGTGGAGTATCGCGGGGCGGTGTCGATCGGCCGGCGGCTGCAGGATCCGTTGGCGGAGTTGGTCAAGGTGGATCCGGCGGCGATTGGGGTGGGGCAGTACCAGCACGATATCGACCGGAAACTTCTCGATAGAGCTTTGTCGGAGACGGTGGAGTCCTGTGTGAACGCGGTGGGAGTAGAAATCAACACGGCAGGGGTGGAGTTGCTCTCCCGAGTAGCGGGACTCAATGCCCGGTCTGCGGCGGCGATCGTCCGTCATCGCTCGGAATACGGGCCGTTTAACTGCCGCGCCCGCCTCCGGGAGGTGAGTGGTATCGGCGACAAAAGCTGGACGCAGGCGGCGGGATTCCTGCGGTGTCGAGCGTCAGCTGATCGTCGTGACCACACCGGCATCCATCCCGAACAGTATCCGGTGGTGGAAGAGTTGGCCCGAAGTCTGAAAACTACGCCGGCCGCGATTATCGACAGCCCCCGCGTACGCGCTGAGATCACTGCCGAGCAGGTCGTCGACGCGGCCCGAAGGTGTGGACGGGAGGAGCTGGTGGGACCGGCCGGCGCGGCGGCGATCCTGGAGGAGCTCCGGCGCGCCGGAGCCGACACGCGGGAGTCATTTTCCGCTCCGACCTTTCAGGATCACGTGCGGTCGATCGAGGATCTATCGGTTGATATGGTTCTGGAGGGGGCAGTGACCAACATCACCGCCTTCGGCGCGTTCGTGGATATCGGCGTGCATCGCGATGGCCTGGTGCACGTGAGTAAGATGGCGAACCGTTTCATCTCCGACCCGCACGAGGTCGTCAGGGTGGGGCAGACAGTGGAGGTTCGGGTGACGGAGATTGACCGGGAGCGAGGGCGAATCAGTCTGGCGATGACCCCGAAAGAGAGTGAATGACGCTTCCCGAGAAGGGAACCCATCGCAGCACGCGGGCCAGCCAGGCGCGGGACGCGGGACACATCTTGAGGGCCCCAGTGATCCAGGCGTGGTCCAGAATGTGCTCCGCCGGTTCCGCGTTCATCTGAATCACATAGTCCACTTCCGGTGGCACTGCAGGGCGAGCCGTGGTACCTACGCCCCGAATCTGGAGCATTACCGCCCCGTGGCGAAAGGCGCGCCGTGGTGGCACGATGAGGCGTCCCCCCGCGGGAGAACCCACCTCTACCGAACGACTGCGGTCGTTGTACGCGAAGAGGTCTACGTTCTTCACGAACCCTCCCGTGGGGGCCGGAACCGAGAGCCCCAACTCTTCCAAAATGCGAGCAACCAGAGCGATGAGCTCGTTTGTGCCGAGGCACAACAACAGATGGTACGCGTCCCGAGATCCCTCGGAGATCGTGGGGTAGTCATCGGCCAATCCCCGCTTGAATCGGACGTGGTCCAGGGCGATACAGTTTCCGAAATCGTCTTTGATCTCTTTAAAGGTGCTACTTGAGAGATGACGGTTCGAGGTGATCTGAGCCAGGAGCGTGGGTACATGGCTGAGGCGCTCTTCAGCGACGATGCGGACCGGAACGATCTTCGGGATGTCATCCGCGTGGGGCGTCTCGCCCACGAGTTCCTGGAACTGATCACGAGCCATGTCCGCCATGGGCCCTGCCGGCTCCAGCAGCCACACGCGACCGGCGCCGACCGTTACCGCGACGCCCAAGAGTTCCCCACGGCTCCAGCGATACATGTCGAGCGCCTGGTAGCTAAAACGGATCTTCTCATCATTCGTGTGCGCCTCGATATGGGCAACCGTAAGCGCCCGGAAGAAGCCGGCCGCCGCCGGTTCCCCAAATACCCGGCGCGAGAGAAGATCCTCCGCAAAGCTATTGCCGGGGCCCAGTTTGAGAAAGAAATACCGCATCGCTATTGCTCGTCCGTGACCATGGTCGTGAGGTGGTGACGGGTGAGTTGCCCCATACTGTGGGACTCGAGAAAGTCCGAATCCCGGTGGTAGCGTGCCAGGCCCCGGGCAAGCTCCTGAACCCGCTCGTCGTCGGAGATTGTATCGTGTTCCATACAGAACAGTAGATCGTCTACCCGGGACCAAGCGGTTCGCATTCTGCGCGCCATGAGGGAGCGCTCCTCCTTCTGGTACTGGCGTATCGTGGCGGGATCCAACACGTTCCATACCAGGTCCACCATCGTTTGATTCTCCTCGTAGAACTGCGGCAGATACACCTGAATATTACCTTCATAACTCTGCTGGTCAAAATCGATCGCCCGGACGCGAATCTGGTCCATGTCAAAGTCCTGCGTAATGACCACCACGTAGTTATAACTGCGCATGTCGCCCAGCAATTTCGCGAAGCACCGTTCCGAAAACTTCACGAATTCCTTCGCGATCCGTATGCGAGTGTGCTCCGTGTCTAAGTTTCGGTTTTTCAAGAACACGTCCCCCGGGACGCCGGAGATGTGCTCCTCTACCAGTGTGTTCCCCTGAACCATAAAGTCGATTCTGTTGGGGGCGAGAATGTGCTCCAGCTCCAGACCGTAGACCCGGGAGGCGTCGGCTCGCTTCACGTAGTAGTAGTCGTGATTGTCGTTAAAGCGGTTCACCACGCGAATACGAAACGGTTTGGAGTTGCCGAAATTGCAGTACTCCACCCGGCTGATGTAGAGATGATCGGTGAATCCAGGATCATCGGGGGTCTTGAGCCATGCGTAAATTTGGGTTAGCTCGCGGGAAAGTTCATCCCACTCCCGTTGCGGATAGATCACCCAATCCCACAGGGTATCCTCGCCGGAAGAGGTCTGCATGGGAAACCCTTCCTGATAGTCCAGTAAATCCTCATACACCATGCGAAAGGGCGCAGTCCGATTGTAATGCTGCAAATATTCCTCAAACATCCGAGAAACTGGATAACTGGGCTTTTTCTCAAGGATTTTGACGAACGCACTCTGTGGTATCTGACGCATGAGACACTACTGTACCATTATTGTGACAACCTCGGTAGTCGCCGCTATAATCGAGGCCAGTTATGGACGATCTACACGCCAAGCGCACCGCTGGAGCATTTGATCTGTTGGGCCCGCAAGTGGTGCTTAGCGCCGTAGAAGGCGCCCTGGACCTCCGCCTGGACGGAACGGTGGAGCCGTATATGAGCTACGTCAATCGCGTGTACGGTGTGCGCGGTGATGACGGAGCTCGGGTGGTGGCCAAGTTCTACCGACCGGGTCGCTGGACCGAAGAAATGATTCGCGAGGAACACGAGTTTCTTGCAGAACTGGCGGAGGCCGAGATTCCGGTGATCGCGCCATTGGCGGACGACGACGGAGAAACGCTGTTCGAGTTGGATCTGGACACCGGTTCACAGACGATTCCCATTAACTACGTCCTCTTTCCACGAAAGGGAGGGCGTAGCTTTGACGCCGAGGGCGATGAGGAGTGGTATCGCCTGGGATCGATTGTGGGTCGGATGCACGCGGTGGGGCAGCGGGGAGATGCACCGTCTCGCGTTCGTCTCGATCTGGATTGGCCTCTGCGATATGTAGAGTTCCTGCTCGAGGCTGAGGTAATCCATCCCGATGTACGGGATGAGTTTGTGGCGCTCTGTCGAGAGACGGTGGCTCGGGTAGCTCCGCGGTTCGACGCGGTTGATGTTCAGCGAATTCATGGAGATTGCCACCGGGGCAACATTCTCGACCGCCCCGGGGAGGGTCTGCTCCTCATAGATTTTGACGATATGATGACCGGTCCAGTGGTCCAGGACTTGTGGCTGCTGCTTCCGGACCGCGTTGATGAATGTGGCCGACAGGTAACGATGCTGCTTGATGGGTACGAGGAGTTCATGTCGTTTGATCGCCGGCAATTAGAACTCATTGAACCGCTGCGCTTCATGCGCATGATCCACTTTCTTGCGTGGCGAGCGGCGCAGCGTCACGACGACTGGTTCCTGCGGCAGGAGCCGGAGTGGGGGAACCGAGCGTTTTGGATTCGCGAGTTGGAGGACTTTCGCGATCAGGCCCGAGCGATGTGACCTCGGCCGAAGGCGGCCGGCGTCGGTCATTGTGCCGGTCGAAATTCGGGAAGCGACGGCTGGTCCGCGCTCCCGGCAAGGGTGTATCGATTACGGATTAGCTCGTTCACCTCGTGGATCTCCGGCCGGTACTCGAAATGAATTGAGTCGAAGAAGAGCCATCGCCCTCCCCAGACAAACCCGTGCCGCTCGAAGATCTCTACCAGTTCCATTGGGGGTATCCAGCGCTGGTCCATTCGCACATCCCACCATCTGGTAACACCCGCCTGAGCAGCCCACCGCCAGTAAGAGAACTGTCCGTTGTATCTCGCGGGAATAAGATCTACCGCTGTTCCGTAGGAGTGGTAGCTGAGCGAGCGTGTGCCGGCGATATAACGCCACAGCTGTCCGTCGACATGCGCCAGTCCCCGGAGAAACCCCAGGACCTCCGGCGAGTTCCCGATGATCGCCCTGGTGTCTCGTTCTACCGCGTGCAACGGCTCCACCATAATCGGGTGGACCCGGACCGAGAATCCAAACCAGTCGATGGTGACCATGATGTGCCGCGCTTGTCCTGCACTGAGTGCGCCATAGAGGACGCCGAGAAACCCGTTATGCCGGTGCGGAAGCGTCTCCGGAGGTATGTTGACCCAGCGTTCCAAGAGCGCCTCGCTGGAAGCAGGCACCGAGGGAATACGATACGGGCCGGTCTCGTACCGGTATAGGCGGGCCGGTGCGAACCGCTCCCAGGCGGCGCGGGCCTTCTCCGGCAGGAGCCGTCCATTTGCCCAGTAGAACCACGTGCCGTTGACCCGGATCGTCCAGTCACCGTCGCGGAACGCCACCGCCTCAACCCGCTCGGGGTACGCGGTCTGATACGCGCGAAGGTGGATGAACCCGTCCAGATGTCCCCACTGCGGAATGGAAGCCGCCTCGTCGGCGGGTGCGACGTTCCCGATGATGAGGCCCAGGAGGAGTATCTGGACTCCCCATACGACGGATCTATGAGATGTGATGGCGTTCTCCCTACCAGGCTCTTCCATAAAGAATCGCCGTACTGTTTCTGAGTGTGATCTCATCCGACAGGTTCCGTCCTGCGTCTTGAAGGGAGGGAGTCGCGAGAATCCGATGCCATCCCTCGTGGTCCATGCCGAAGCGCAGTTTGATCTCCGCGGCCGGGACGATGCTCCGGGGAGCACCTTCGAGATGAGCCAACAGTACCACTTCCCGGTACTGAGCATCAGGCGCCACGGTGCTCAGGGGGAGTTTTCCATCGGCGGTGTGGACGGTTTCGGGGCAGGAGCGATATCCGTAAAGCAGAACCGACCCCTCCGGGGGATGTTGATATGCCACGTGATCTGTCCCGTGGAGATTCCCGGCGAGCCACCGCTCCCGATTCCGAAACGCTCTAACCTGCCGGCCGAACCGTGCGCCGCCGGCGATCGATGGAGTGGTATCGACGCGCCGGCGATAATGGTCGAGATTACAAAACTCATGGACATCGTCCATCCACTCTCGGGCGATCGTACGCAACAGGGAACCGGTAAACTGAGGCGGGCCTTCCAGCGCGGGATGAACCGCGTTGAGGAGAGCGGCCAGGGCGTCCGCATCGTAGCGCGTGGCGGAGACCGCGGCGGCAAGCGCCGTCTGAAACCGGCGAAGTCCGTCAAAGCTATGGAATCCCCGCGCTTTGAGCCGTGGAAATGCCCAATCGCGATTGAAGCGTTTCGGCGTTACCGCCCAGTCTAAGAAGTGCGATTCCTCGGAAACCACTTTGATCGCCCAGGTGAAGTCGGTATTGCGGACAAAGCTCCACGGTCCGTGCAGATTTGCGTTGAGAAAATCCATAGGGATTCCCGGGAGGAACGCGTCGAAGAGGCGCGTTGCGTGGTTGTCATAGCCGTTTTCAAAGATCTCTGGGAGTGTACTTCCGAGGTACGTGTTTACTAACGCTGCCGGGTTCACCTGAGTACCCCGGCGAAGCGTGTCATGATTGGAATTGCCGGTGATCCAGTTGGCTCCCACTTCCAGGAGTTCCCGGATTCTCCACCATTTACTAATCCAGAACGTAAAGAGGAACGGGGTATTGTGCGCGAACGTCAACGGTCCCCATTGCACCACCCGCGGAAGTTTGCGGGTGACTTCCCGATAACTGGAGGCGATCTCCCAGTCATCGCGGGGCCAGGGACGGCCGTCCTCAAAGATCATCCACGGCCGATAGCGTTGTCCCGCAACCGATTGTTCCACATCGTTCATCAGCCGCAAATAGTCGTCGTCATGGTACAAACGGTCCTCTTCCCGCACCCAGTACTTAAAGTCTTGAGCCCCGTCCACTCGTACGCCGTCCACGCCGAAATCGCTCTTCCGCCGCTGCATTTCCAGCAGCATCGCCCGCACCACGGGGTGGGTGTAGTTCAGGTTTTGTCCGTACATGTTTGCTCCGGCAAAGAAGTGCCGGTTGAGCAACGCCAGCGCCTGGTTGTCGGCGTGGCCGTAGACTACGTCCAGGACGATCCGGATCGCCCCGGTGGGAAACGTATGGAGCGTTTCGATGAGCTCAAGAAATTCGTCCGGCCGACCGGATTCCAGCAGGACGGGATTCACCGCCGGGGAACCGCTGGTGGTCACGTCGTATCCCCAATTGGTGCTGTACGGCCGCTGTACGGTAACGGTGAGCACCGTGTCTGAAGCAGGGAGTCCCCCCGCGTTCGGGGGCGGCTCCTCGATGGCCTCGTTCCAGTATGCTTCGCCCCGTTCGAATAGGATCGTCGGTTCGATCGGCATGAGCTGAATTGCCTCATATCCGAGCAGCGCCTGCGTAGACGGCGGCAGATCTTCCACGGAGGAGCCCGAGCGAAGAGCGTCGGCCGCCTCCCGGTACCGGCGGGTGAGGGATGCGATCGTTCCCCCGGCGGTCGCGGTGGGGACGTGAACCTCCAGAAGCGTTGTCGGGGCGGTGATACGCGGCACACCGTCGGGGTCGGGTTGGGTGGGTACCGTCTCGAAATGCCCATGATCCGAGCGGGCCGCCAGCATCCGTTCCATGTCGTACAGCTCCGCCGGAGCTCCCGCGCCGAACGGCACCGACGCCGCCAACGGGTCGCCGATACGGCGGATAGTTCCGGCCTGATCCGCGAATACGAGCCGGTACAACGCCCCCAGCTGCTCGGTGCTGCCCACCGGAGCGTGGTGGACGACGCTCCACGTGTATTCCTCCGCGCGCGCGGTGGGGAGAAGATACCGGTGGAACGTGATCTCCTGTGCTGCACGAGTCAGGTCGACCGTTTGCGGAGGCACGAGGAGTTCCAGGAATACCTCATCTTCGGGAATCTCTTCCTCCGAAAGTTCGGGAGTCCAGAAGCCGAACACCGCACCGGTTGAGGTGGGGCGGGCGCCAAGACGGGCAGTCATGGCTCGGGCACCGTCAAACGGCGTAGGTGCCCCGTGGAGCGTGTCTTTCGTCTCATTACAGATCGCTGCCGTGGCAGCCTGGTCGAACGTGGGGACGGGACTCACAGAATTCCTCCTACTCGGTTCAAAGTGTACCAAAGATATCGCCGTCTTTCACCGGAGAATGGTATGGTGAGCCATGGCAGGACTGATAATTTTCATCGGAATCGGCGTAATCGTTACTGCGATTCTTCGCTACCAGTCGCGGCGAAGTTCTACGCCGTCGTCCGGGGAGCGCCTTCGGGAGCTGCGGGAACGCTTGGAACGCGACGAGCGGGAACAGAAGGATGATCCATGGGACGAGTAATTCTCAAAAAGCGTACCGCTCCGGTGCAGATACTTTCGCCGGAGATCGTTGCAACCTGCCCCGGCGGCGCTGAGGCGGTGCTCGCCGCCGAGATGAACGCCGTGGGTTTTGAGGATGTGCGCATAGAAACCGGTGCCGTGCGGGCGGTGCGGAGCGCATCGGCCGGTATCGCCACCGCCAACCAATCGTTGCGGACGGCGGCTCGCGTACTGGTGCCCGTGGCGCGATTTGCCGCTTCCGACTACGATGGAATATATCGGGGCGTCTCGGAGATTCCGTGGGAACGACTGCTCCCCACTGATCGGACGTTCGCCATTACCGCCACGACTCGGTCTCGGGGGCTCACCGATCATCGCTTTTTGGCCATGCGGACCAAAGACGCGATCGTTGACCGGCAGCGGACCCACACCAACGGAGTCCGGTCGTCGGTGAATCGTGATGAGCCGGACCTCCCGGTGGTGATCTTTGCCAATGACCGAGAGGTAGAGGTTTCCCTGGACAGCAGCGGGGCACCACTCCACGAGCGGGGATATCGAACCGAACGGGGAGAGGCTCCCTTGCGCGAGACGGTGGCGGCGATGATGCTGCTGTCCGCCGGCTGGCCGCAGCAATCCGTCGTCGTAGATCCTTTTTGCGGATCGGGAACGATCGCCATCGAGGCCGCACTGATCGCTCGGGGAATTGTCCCGGGTCGTCTGGGACGGCGCTACGCGTATCAGCGCTGGACGTGGTTGGGTGATTTTGATGCAAGCGGCACCGGTGCCCCCGCCGAACGTCCGACGGAGCACCGCGCTGGAACGCAGCGCATTGTCGCCGCCGACTCCGATCCGGCGATGATCGAAATCGCCCGACGTAACGCCCAGCGGGCGGGAGTCGCGGAATATATCGAGTTTTTCACCGCCGACGCCACGGAGACGGTTCGTCATGTAGCGGGGGCACCGGGGGTGGTCGTGACCAATCCACCTTACGGCCGCCGGTTACAGCCGGAGGATACTGCGCGGCTGTATCGCGGACTGGGTGCGGCGATGCGACGAGACTTGTCCGGGTGGGATGTGTGGATGCTGCTGGGCGAGCCGGCACCCATTAAAACGCTGGGACTGACTCCCGACCGGAAAGTCTCCGTCTTCAACGGGGGGTTGCCGGTGCAGTTGTGCCGTTACCGGATGCATGCACGGAAACAGAGCGCTTCGTGACTACCCACACACCTGGTTGCGTCCCCGCTCTTTGGCGCGGTACAGCTCTTCATCGGCGATGCGCACGAGGCTATCAACGGTATGAGAGAGCGCCCGTGGATTGGACGTGCGCACCGGACCGAGGCTCGAGAGCCCTAAGCTGATGGTAATCGTGCGTTCCGGTATCGTACGAGCGGCTTCCACGGCACGGCGAATGCGCTCAGCGGCGGTGCGGGCCCCGGAGTGATCCGTTTCCGGGAGCACAATCAAAAACTCCTCTCCGCCCCATCGTCCGATGCGGTCGGTCGGGCGGAGCGTCGCGCGTATCGTTTCTGCAATGCCCCGCAGCGCGGTATCCCCCATTTCGTGTCCCAACTCATCATTGATCGACTTGAAGTGATCGATGTCGGCTACAAGCACCGACAGGGCGTTTCCGTGGCGGTGGGCACGGGCAAGCTCTCGCTCAAGTTCTTCACTAATCTTGCGCCGATTCGGAATTCCAGTGAGTGGATCGATCTCGGATAGGTAGCGCAGGTCATCCTCCATGCGCTTGCGTTCGGTGATATCTCGCGATGATCCGACAATTTGCACGACGCGGCCCTCCTGGACTACCGGAGAGAGCTGCGTATGCCAGATGCGGGTGCCGGTGGGGAGATGCAATTCTTCCTCGTAGCTTATCGGTTTCTGGAGCTGCAGGCAGCGGCGATAGTGGTTCTCGACGGTCGATCCCTCGGCCACCCCCAATACCTCCCGCGGCGTTTTACCGCGAACCGCCTCGGTGGATAGTCCGGTGAGCTGCTCATGGCAGGCACTGAGGGTGCAAAAGGTGAACGCCGCGCCGTCGTCCACCACATCCACCAAGAACATCGCGTCCTGGGTGTGGGCAAAGATCGCCTCAAACTCCAGCCTCGCTTGATCTAGGGCGGCGCGAATCTGCTTCTCTTCCGTGATATCGTGTTGAATGCCGACAAAGTTGGTCACCTCCTCCGTTGAATCCAGGACCGGAGAGATGATCTGAAATGCATGATACCGCGTGCCATCTTTTCTGCGATTGGTGATCTCTTCCCGCCACTGAGTGCCGGAGCGTATCGTCCGCCAGAGTCGTGTGTAGTATTCACGAGGCGTCTCACCGGAAGACAGAATGGACATCGGTGCCCCCGTCAACTCTTCGGGACCGTATCCGGTGAGCGTGCAGAACGCTTCGTTCACGTATTCGATGTATCCGTGGGCATCAGTGACATAAATTCCGTGGTGGGCGGAGTCTACTGCTCGTTGAAGAATCTCTACTCCGATCATTGCTGTGCATCTCCTGTGAGTACTGCCACCGGTGTCACCGCCAGAAGACGGGACAGCGCGATCGATCGTTCAGTGCCGGCCGAAATGACTTCTATCGATTCCTCGGTGAACTCGTGCATGAGCGGTTGTGAGAAACTGTCCGGGAGCATGACGCGGGTATCGCTCCAACGGTCCGGAGGGACCAGGGGGACCTGGGCATCGTGTAACAGGCCCGCCACGAGCCGTGGAACGACCACCACCGCTACGATTCCCCGAAACACGCGGGCAAAGGCGAGTACCTGCTCCGCCTGAGGTCCCTCCACGGACAGCGGCAGGTAATCACCGGCGGCAAACAGATCTGCCTGGCGCTGCCGCAATAACAAGGTGTCGCGTACGATGGCATGCTTTATCTCCCCGGTTCGCCACGTGTGCACCAACCGATGGTACTGTTCTCGCCGGTCCCCGGCGGTGTCGGCCGCGGACAACCACCGCCGCCGGAGGGCAAAATCAACCGGTCGCCGGTTGTCGGGGTCCACTAGTGAGAAATCCCACCCGTCGGTACCCTGATAGATATCCGGCATGCCCGGTACCGTAAGGGTCAACAGTTTCTGGCTGAGGCTATTGACCGCTCCCGGCAGGATAACGGTATCCACCATTTCTCCGATCACGCGGAGCATGGTAGACGAGCGTTTGGGATTGAGCACGGAGCTGATATATCGTTCCAGAGCTTCTTCATACTGCTCATCCGGACGGGTCCAGCTGGTCTCAAGCTTGGCTTCCCGCGCCGCCTTTATCGCGTACTCGGTGATCCGGCGACGATACTCGTCGATACCGTCATACTCGGGACCGTGCACGTCCAAGGGCCACGTGCCGACGATCGTTTGGAGCAGCATGTACTGGTCTTGAAAGCTGGGGGCCGGTCCATCGTCACGTTGGGTGGTGAACACCTCGCCGTACTCCGCCATCCGCTCCGTCCATTCTGCCCAGATACCGGGGACCTCGGAGAGCGCCGCCAACCGCGCCCGGACGTCTTCGCCCCGTTTGTGGTCGTGGGTGGCGGTGGTAACCATCGCGAAGGGGTGGTGGTCGAGACGATTCCTCGCGACATAGTGAAACCCCTGGAGTGATGCAAAGAATCGCTCCGGTTCCGCGCCCACCTCGTTGCGCGCAACGAAACGCACGTCGCGGTAGTACGCGGTATCCTCCACCGACTTCGCCATAACCGGCGCGGTGAACTGCTGAATTTTCATCGCCAGATCAACCACTTCGCGCCGCCGAAACTGACCGGGGTACTGGGTGAGGAGATCGGTAGTGAGGACCGACTGAACAAAGTCGTAGGCGGTGGTGTCTATGGTGCGATCAGAGCGCCGGGCGCGCGCGACCGCCCACTCAATATCGCGACGATCGGCGTCCGAGACTCCGGTGGGATCCACATAGCTGCGGTACACCGGGAAATGAGCCACGATGTCCATAAGCGCCCGTCTCAACCCCAGGCGAGATAGATCCCGGGTGCGGCGGTGCCGTTTGGCAAGCCGGCTCATGCGATTCGCCAGAACGTTCAACTCACTTGCCAGCGTTTCCTGCATTGTACGGTACTTGGCGTCCAGCACCAGCCGTTCAAAATCTCGCGAAACCCCAACAAAATCCTCATAGATCCGGGTGAGGGGTTCCTCGCCGGCGGGGTCGGTGAGGACTTCATTTACGACAGCCATATGATCGTACCCGGTCGTTCCGCTGACGGCCCAGTCGGTGCGAAGTTCCTCATGGTGTGCAAGGATCTTCTCCGCCACGACATACAGCGGCTGGTCAAGGGCGGCTTCCCGCGGCTCAAAAGGTGGCCCGCCGCGGCCAATGAGACGGTATGCGGCGGATTCCTGAAGCCGCTGCAGGTATTGCTTCGGATCGAGCAGCCCATCCACGTGGTCCAGCCGTATGCCTTGAATCGCTCCTTCGTTAACCAAGCGGAGCACGAGCTGATGGGTGATCTCGAATACCTCCGTCTGCTCCATGCGGACCGCCGCAAGGTCATTAATGTCAAAAAACCGGCGATAGTTAATCTCGTTTGCTGCCAGGCGCCAGTACGCCAACCGATAGGCCTGACGTTCCAACAACTTGTGCAGACGATCAAAGCTCTGAGGCTTCCCGGCCACGCCGTTCCATGCGGTGCACACGCGATCCAGGGAATCACCCACCGCCGGCGCCGTGTCGATGAGGGTTGCCAGGGCTCGCTGGAGCTCTTCTCCGCGCTGAATCACCACCGCCTGCGCGGAGGCGCTACGGCCGGCTCGCAGGTTTCGAAACGAGGTGGCTAATTGGGAAATCTTGTCGCGGAGTGGCTCCTCTGGGGGAAGATCCGCGATACATTCCTGGAGCAGCGTCCCGTAATCCCGGGGATGGATCGGAAATCGATGTTCGTAGTAATGAACGCTCAAGCTTCCGCGCTGCCGATCAAGCGCAAGTTGAAGCTGCCCCGACTCGAGGATGACGCCGTACGGCTCGCCCAGCACGGGTATAAGTACTTTCCCCTTCAGGGTTTGTTCGGAGGAGTTCCAGTCTATGTCAAAAAAATCGGAGTAGGGGGAATGCTGACCCCACTCCAAGACGTTGAGCCACCACGAGTTATCGGAGTAACCCACTCCCATGTGATTTGGGACAAAATCGATGATCAGCCCCATATTGTGCGTGTGGAGCGCGGATACCAACGCAGCAAACTCCTGCTCGCCCCCAAACTCGCGATTGAGCTGATTGTGATTGACGATATCGTACCCATGGGTGGACCCGGCGCGAGCCTCCAGAATCGGCGAGGCGTACACGTGACTAAACCCCATGCGCGCAAAGTCGGGTACGAGCTCCGCCGCGGCGGAAAACGTAAACGAAGCGGAGAACTGCAGACGAATCGTGGCGCGAGGATAGGGCGGCAGAAGAGGCTCGTCACGTCTCATGATGGTTCACTCCATACATCGATTGACCAGGGAGGCATCGGAGCGTGCCACGGGGTGTCCGGGCTACTACGATAGACCATCTCCGCCCGCTCCGGCGGCTC
>JBMCMH010000008.1:0-41445 GCA_048614515.1 Alkalispirochaeta sp.
GTCATCGAGACGAGGCGATGACGAACTGGTACACGGCATATGCAACCGACGACTTCACTGATGTTCGGTCGCTACAAGCCAAACTACTCAAGTCGTCAGCGTGAGTGAGGGCGTATGTGTCCGCAAAAGCACGATAATCACGCCACCCGTCGCTCGCGCACCCAACGTTCGATATCGTCGAGATCAAACCGGACAGCCCGACCAAGTTTGATGTACGGAATCCTGCGGAGCATTACCAGTCTGCGCACGTACGATTCCGACAATCCGAGTTTGGCGGACTGTCCGTGCCGAAATATCATGCAAACCCATTATCACCTTACGAGGGCCCTGGTTGTGCCAATGTGATCCCCTTCCCGAATAGAGCCTTGTGGTACGCCGTATAGCGACTCATTTCCTGTCCTTTCGAAAAGGGAATACTGGCATTCCGATTGGGAGCGAACTCATCGCGGTATCTAACCCATTCACGCATGCCGGATTGAATCGTCTCAAATCTTCCAATCCCGGCAGCGGCAACGATTGCGGCGCCAAGTGCGCCACCATCGGCAGTTTCACAGACCCGAACGGGGAGATCAAGGAGCTGCGCTTTTGCTTGCATCATGGTCGTGGAAGAAGTGCCCCCTCCGGTTGCGAGCAGTGTTGTTGGGACGAGTCCGGAATCGTGAAAGCATTGCAAATTTACAAGTAATTCTGCATTCATCCCTTCTATGAGGGCTCTGACAAGATTACTCTTGGTCACATGGCTTCTCACATTGAGAATTGCCGCACTCATGCTCCCATCCAGGTACGGCGTCCCGCTCCCGTTCAGATGTGGAATGATTGTCACCCCGGCAGAACTTTCAGCGGAACCTGCCAGCATAGCCGATATCGCATCAGTAGAGAGCTCTGTATCAGCACCGTAGTAGATGTTACGCGCGAACCACGATACAAGGTCTCCGCCCCCGAGGGTATATCCGTAGGTGACCGGAGCAGAATCCGGTAAGTACGGAACCTGAGCAAGTTTATACCGACGCATTTCATCCAGATCTGCATCAGCAGGTACCATTGCCGTCAGGCATTCCACGGATCCCAGCCCGTCCGTCGCTTGGTCGAAATTGTGGAGACCGGCTCCTATTGCTGCGAAAATCTGATCATGGCCACCGGCCACCACCTTCACGGAGCTACCCAGACCAATGGAGTCCTGTAACGCGTGTCTGACATTTCCAATGTTCTGACCGATGGGCACAATCGTCGGGAAAATGCGGTGTTCAATACCTGCAGCGTTCAAGATGTCTTCAAACCACTCGTCACGGGCCAGGTCATATGCCATCGTTCGGGCCGCAAGTGACCGGCTGACCGCAACCTCGCCGGTCAGATGCATAATCAAGAAATCCGCAACAGGCAGGATCGTCGTCGTTTGCTGGAACAGTGCCGGCTCATGATCCCGAATCCACATGAGACGAGGAAGCGTATATGCATATGATATGCCACACCCATTATGCTCATACGCTGCCGCATCGCCAAACTCTGTCTCCAGCACCTGGGCATGGGATTGCCCCCGATTGTCGCTATACATCACGACATCACCCACAGGGTTCAGGTCTCGATCCAACAGGACTACCGCCTCACCAAAAGAGGCTACCGTAATCGCTTCAATATCATACCCGGTTACGTCCAGTTTTCCGACTGCTCTGTGGAAGGAGTTCACGATCAGCGCTGGAGAAAGACTTACCGAACCATCCCGATCACGAACCAGATCGTATCCGATACGACTACTCGACTGGATTCTGCCGTGCCCATCGACGATGGTAGCCTTGACCCCGGATGTCCCGATATCTATTCCAACGTATGCTTCCCGTTTCATGATTTACACTCGGACAAACTCGATACCGGTCACCTCACAAAAAAGTCGCCACTTGTCTTCCTGATCCCCGAGATGGATGCATTGATGATGTGAGCCCCCGTTTGAGAGCCACCCGTTCATAGTCGCTTCAATTCCGGTATCCGGCTTATAATGGTAGTAAGGCATCTCGACATTCGGCATTTCTTCCGTATCGAGAATGCGCCCCCGGGACAGAATGAGGCGAAAACCGCCTTCCGGTCTTGTTATCAGTGTAACAAGCGTTGCAGGGCCCGGCTCCGCTGAAAATACAGTCGTCGGCGGGTTCTGAAGCCCTCCTATTCCCAACGGGCGGTCGACGAGTCGTATCGGCCGATCTGTGCGGGCGATCTTCCAGTTGCCCTCCCCCATATGGCTCATCAGGATTGACCCACGGGAGAAGTCCATCGCATACATCTCAATGAACGACGCATCCTCTTCCAGCAGCTGCCCGATAGTGACCAATACGGTCGCCATTACGTCACCTTCACCGCCGTACCCAAAGCCTTCCGCCATGAGATTTGACGCGGCCATAAGCGGGATCTGGAGAAAACGACCGTCATCTGCCGGCGCATTGAAGTATACCGAAACACCGGCATATCCCATCCTGAGCAGAAACTTCTTGATCCCGATCTGGAACCGTGCGGCATACCGGTGTCGGTCCTCAGGAATCTGTGGGTCAATCTCGAAAGCCGCACGATTCTCGGCGATCACAGCGTCTACTTCCTGCTCTGTCACAGATTCCATCTCATGATAGATTAGACCGATGCCAGTCTGGTCTATCTGGATTCCGAAAGTGCGAAGCAGTTCCGCCGGATTTGCCTGTATATCACCCATGGCGATCATCTGACCTACTTGTGAGATCCGAATTTTCGGCAAATCGGAAACAACCCGTACAACGGTTGCCCATTCACTAACTCTTGTTCGAAACGAAACGTCACGCCAATTGCCGGACCAGACCGAGTACGATGACCCCGACCACATCAACGCATTGCCGGTATCCTGAGCCCCATGGATACCCTGATTATAGGTCAGATCGGCCATGTCCCAGTCTGTGCCGACTTCTGGCTCTGGCTGAATGTTAGCGAGAAAAATGGGTAACCGGTTCTGCCGTAACGCATTGTAGGTGAGAAAAGATGCGCCGTATGTCAACATGATAATGATGACACCGTCACAGGAATCGGTGTTGAACTGCCTGAGCAACCGTTCGATCGACTCACGGTTTGTTGCTGCCTCAGGAAAAACGAACTCGATCCCATTCCCAAGAGAGGCAATCACCTCACGAGCAAAGGATTCCTGCCGTTCCTTGATGCCCGGATGGATCGGGATATAGAGCTCCTGCATAATTCCCAGTACACCGATGCGCGGTTTCCGTCTCCTCAGTTCTGAAACGATTCCAGCCATGGTCAGTCCCCTTTTGAAAATAGGATGTTTCGAGTGTCTCGCAGTTCAAGTTTTATAATTGTCTCCCGTGTTGCTTCGTAGACGGCGTCCCTCGCCTCGTCGGGTTGATCAGACATCAGCGCCTCATACGGTCTGCGGAGGTCCGATGCGACATTGATCTTTGCGACACCGTTTTGAATAGCCTGGAGTACATTATCCCGGACAATACCGCTCCCACCGTGCAGAACGATCGGTATTCCGATTCGACGTTGAATCTCCCGCAAATGGTCAATATTCAGACGTGCGTGGGTTTTCTCCTTCTGGCGTTCCACCGCAGAAATTGGACCGTGAATATTCCCAAATGCGATTGACAGCCAGTCCACTCCCGTCGCCTCCACGAACTGCACCGCTTCATCGGGATCGGTGAACCCCTTTCCCGATGCGTAGAGTTCTTCATAAGGAGGTAGCGGTCCCGCCTCATGTCCAAGGACAGCACCGAGTTCACCTTCTACCGGGACGCCGCGAACATGGGCTTGTGCACAAACAGCGGCCGTGGCTTCGATATTTTCCTGAAGTGAAAGCCGCGATCCGTCGATCATTACGGAGTCGTAGCCGAGGTCTAATGCCTCCGTGATGATCGGGAGATAGTCTACACGGACGTTGTCCTCATCAATCACCGGAATATGGTCCAGATGGAGTCGGGTATGATCCGTGTCGGCCCACCGCAAATACTCGTCTCGAACTTGACGAGGTCCTCCGGATTCGAATTTTATCCATTCGAGACGCGCTACATCTACGAAGGCAAAGGAGTTCGTATCTCTGACGGCGCGGATAATGGGCTCCATCATAGGAAGATACGGAATGTTGAACGCGGGAATTGCAGTATGCTCTTTCAGTGCCTTCTCGACTATTTCTTTTGTGTTCATTTGAAGTTCCCTTTTGTCACGTCTCGTACTGACCAGCCGTAGTTTCATAGAAAAACGGGTAGTACCGTCTATAGTCATCAAACAACAAAACGAGTCTTGGCTCGCGCCGAAATACGTCAACGTTGTCTTGCACGACTAATGCAACCTTGCCCGTTCCTCCCAGCTCTTCGTTGATCCAACGTGCAGCATTTGAACCCATCGTGGAGTCATAATCATTTACGAGAACATGAGCCTCAGCAATCTCGAACGGCGACGAAGTACGGGTTATCCAGAATCATGATCGAGAACGCACACGCAAGTCCGTCACCGTCACTCTGACTCTCTGATTGCCCTCCTGCCACGACAGTTGCACTCTTGAGCAGAGCGATCAACACGATTAACAAGACTGTCCTTTCCATAACATCTTCTCAATCATTTGAAGCGCTTCAATTTCAGATTACCACGATTGTGACGCCTGTCAACGATTTTTTTACGAATTTTGCAATATGATGGTTGGCACCGGCGCTCAGTCCATCTACGATTGAAGCGCTTCGAAGGAATGGGGCATGGCAACACTCAAAGACGTAGCACAAAGAGCTGGAGTATCTGAAGGCACCGCATCCATGGTAATCAACGGAAAGGCGGGACCGAAAAAGAAGACACGTGAGATCGTTCTCCAAGCTGCAAGAGAGCTCAAGTACGTTCCGAACTCATCCGCACGAAATCTGGCAATGAAAGAATCAACCACTGTCGGGCTCGTTGTTACCGATATTGAAAACCCTTTCTTCGGGAGTATCACGAAATACGTGAGTTATTTTCTTGGTCGCAGAGATCAATCTATGATACTTTCAGTTTCGAATGACGATGCGAAGACTGAGGACTCAATTCTTGGCAACTTTGTCCAGCAAGGTGTACGGGCAATAATTATCGCGCCAACACAGCTATCGCGGCGAAATACGAACACTCTTGCTGACGTTCACGATCATGGAATCCCGATAGTATTCATTTCAAGCTACTATGAGAACTTCTCTGCTCCTCGGGTACTTACCGATTATTCTCACGGCAGTTTCGAGCTCACCAACTATCTGATTGACACGGGACACCGGGACATTCGATTCTTAGTGTCTCACGACGTTAAGGCTCCGATAGCTAGAGAGCGAATTGAAGGCTTCCTCCGCTCACATGAGGAGCAATCGATTCCTCCGCACCATCGGGCGATTCATCGGTGCCCTCACCCAGACTATGAATCGGGTTATCGCGAGGCACAACGGGTACTGGAAAAGGAAAAGCCCGATGCGATAATCACCATCAACGACGTGATGGCCCTTGGCGCGAAACGGGCAATCAAGGAACGGGGGCTTGCAGTCCCCGACGATATCTCCGTTGCCGGCTATGACGATGTGATCTTTGCATCGCTTTCAGAGATTCCGCTCACCACCGTTCGTCAGAACATCCCTGAGATAGCCAGTGCCGCGGTCGACCTTCTTTTTATGCCTAACCTGGACATCGAGACAGATATTCGGATACCTCCCGAACTCGTCATCAGGAAATCAACACGTGCGAAGCGGTGAAACCGGCAGGAATCAGCAGTCGATAGGGTCCTTTGGATGAGGATACCGAGATTGAAGGCGCGGACGAGCAAGCAGCTTCGCGGCATTCGGGAAGTGGAGATCAGACGCGCGCCCTTGTTGACGAGCCGGATGACCTATACGATTCCGGCTAGTGTGACGGTCCGATCGTCGCCAACACGTCATTGCTACAGTTAGTTTTTTTGGAGAAGAGGCTGTCCAGGAAATGGAACAGATCGTTACCAGTGAATAGCGATATCCCCCAACACCGATATGTTTCCTAAGAGCATGGTGCGACTCAAAACCGTCGACATAGTAGAGGAGAAACTCAACTCCGTGACTCACGGCATCGGCGCGGGTCTTGCAATCGCCGCCCTCGTCTACCTAATGGTACGCGCGGTTCCAACCGGTAGTCCGCTCCTCGTTACAACCCTCGCGGTCTACGGCGGGTTTCAGATCATACTGTATTTGGCCTCCGCGCTGATGCACGTCTTCCACGACATGCCGAGGGTCTACAAAGTCCTCAACGTGATGGACCTGTCTGCGATCTATTTCCTCATCGCCGGAACCTACACGCCGGCAGTACTGGCAGGAATCGGTGGATCGCTTGGCTGGTGGCTCTTCGGCATCGAGTGGGGTCTGGCAGCTACCGGACTGCTCCTGAGAAACGTCATTGTCCGCCGACCCCATATTGCGCTTGATCTGCTGTATGTGCCGATGGGCTGGATTCTCATTTTTGCGGCGGACGCGGTGGTAGACTCCCTTGGTCCGGGATTTCTGTTCTGGGCCCTGCTGGGCGGGCTCTTGTACACCGTGGGTGTGATCTTCTACGCGTGGAGACGGCTGCCAATGAGCCACATGATCTGGCACTTGTTTGTGATGGCCGGCGGATTCAGCCTCTTCTTTGGCTTTGTGTTCCACCTCCTCCCCGTGTATGGAGGGTGACACCTCCGGGGGATCTCCATCACCTGATATTTGAGGGTACCTTCCTCCTGCTCGATAATTTCCTTGTACGTCTGCATGAAAGCAGCTCTCACACCAAAGACGGGAAGCGTTGTCCACACAATCATGTCGTTGAGGATCGTGATCGATGGGCCATCATTGTTGATAGAACGCTAACTGACGTGCGCAACCGGTGTGGCGTCGATACCCACTTCGCGATGATCGGCGAGCCTCTTAGCATCACTAACAGCCGTGCGGCCCGTTACACGGATTCCACCACAAGCCGTCGCCAACTTGGCGTTCTGTGAAGAGTTGAGTAGATTTGGGCCTACTATGAAGAAGTTGCTGTACGTTGGAATCGTCGTTCTGGCCATCATCGTCGTCGGAGCCGTGGGATACCGTGTCTATCTTGGAATTCGCGCGGGGGATGGAGAAATCTCCCGGGAAGTCCAGGCGGAACGGTCCTTCAACACGAACTCCGAGGACGAACCGGCGATCGGCATCGTCCAGTACGGGGTTACCTCAGGAGAGGACGGACAGTCGGAAGCGCAGTTCCTGATCGAGGAGGTGATCTTCGGCCGCGAGAACATGGTGGAAGGTACCACCAGACAGATCGACGGCTCGTTTCTGATCGATTACGAAGACCACACGGTTCGCGTCGGCCAGTTCGAGATCAATGTGCGCGACATCAGGACTCGAAGTCTCGACGTAGACATTGAGAGCGGCGGATGGACCGACGGCGAACGAGATACGGTGATTCGCGCGGAGATTTTGGAAAGCGGTCGTGACGAGTTTGAATTCTCCACCTTCGATCCTACCAACGTCTCCGGTGTTCCCGAGAGCTTCGAACCCGGCGACACCCTTGATTTAGTGGTCACCGGCGACCTCACGATCCGCGACGTCACCTCCAGCGTTGACTTCGACATGCAACTCTCCCTCGATTCTGAAGAACGCATCAGTGGTACCGCTTCCACCACAATCCGTTGGGAAGACTTCGATATCACGGTTCCTCACGTCGGCGGTGGATCGGATGTGGGGTCCGTCTCCGACTCGGTTGAGCTCAGACTGGAGTTTACCGCCGAAGAAGAGGAACGCGTCGGAATCTGATCGCAGATCGGCCCTCAGCGGCGGTACCGGTCGCGAACTGCAGCGATCGCCGCAGCAATTCCCTCCGCTTCCTGGTTTGAAGCGATCCGCAGGCCCAGGTTGGAACTCAGCCGTTTTGGTCTGCGAACCATAATGTCCCGGGAGCGGTTGGAAAACGCCACGTCGTCGATCATCCCGATCTGATCCCAGGAATATCGCCGGGATCGTCGTTTCCAGCCGTCCACGGAATCGAGCTGAAACCCATCGGATTCGGCGTGTACGCTGATTACCACCGGCCGGGCGGAGCGCGCCATGATCGCCAGCACGAGTGCGCCGAGGAGCAAACCGCCGGTCGCAAATCCAGCGAGGGCGATGGCCAGAACAACCAATCCCAACGAGAGTGCCCGCCGCAGGCGTCGCGCCGGACGGTCACCGCGGACATGAATGCAGCTGAACGCAACGTCTTCATGGCGCGTGAAGTGGGTATGGGGCGTGACCGTCCGCCCGAGCCGTTTCAAGAGTGGGCGGCCGTCACGGGCGAGGCGGGACTCCCACACGGAGTCCCAATAGGCTCGTAACGCGTCAGAGTCTCCCTTCGGCACGGGAGGGTTCGCGGAATGAGAACTCAACGCCTCGTCCGCCCGAACCCGGGCGCTGCGCGTGTCATACACCGGCAGCAGAAAACTGTACTCAAAGCCGGGAAGCCCTGATCCCTCCACCTCTAGGCGCCAGTCGATCTTCTCACGTTCCGTCGGGAGTCGGGTGGTCTCCGGCATGTCCCCGGGAAGATCGAACGCCACGTGACCGGTAAGGACCGACGTGGACTCAAAGGCACCTATCGACGCCGGCACGGACTCCTTCCGTTCCCAGATAATCTTGCGGATGTACCGACGCCCACCGTTGTTGTCCGTGGTGGATTGCTCCACCAGCCTGTTACACGTGAGCCTGACATCGAAGTGGGTACCGGTGGTGGCCTGCGTGGACGGCTCGGCGCCGGTAAAGAGCACTGCCTCGAACCGTTCTCCTGGTTGTACGGGGATCCGCGCCGGCTTAAGGTGCACATTGCGATACCGACGCTCATGGAGAAGCCGCGGCACGAAGCGGACCAGCATGAAGATCCCCGGTCCCACGAATACCAGGGCAAACAGCCCCAGGATCGGATCGTCAAAGGCCACTAAAAAGGCGGAAACCAACCCTGACGTCAAAGCCAGCCATCCGATGCCGAAGACCACGCCAAACAGCGCGCCGCTCCGCCTCGGCCGAATCATCCCGTCCCGCCAGCGACGTTCCACTTCCCACGGTTCCGAAGTTCCATCGATCAGCGCTCTATATCGTCCCATAGGTTTGCTCATGAACGATGAATATAGCACGCGCAGGGGGGCTCCGGTACGGACTCCCACGATTTTCTTACAGATTTACTCCTATAAAGAATGGAGTCACCACGCAACCTTCGTTTTTCCTGGAAGCGCCGGCGTTCCCTGCGGTCTTCTAGGTCGCGCTCACTCCGCCGAGCGATTTGTTATTGAATAGCTGCCGTTGACGTTGAGGGTATCCGGCACTCCACGCACAGCGGGAGATGGTCCGACGCGCGCCGGGAGGAGTGACTTCGATGCACCCACACCCGATCTCGCTGGACTGCCTTCGACAACCACATCCGATCCAGCGGAATGAAGGGGAACCGCGCCGGGAACGTGGGGCGCGCCACATGCTTGGAGAACGTCCGGTCCAGCCGACGGAGAAACGCGTTGGGAACGCGCCACTCGTTGAGGTCTCCCATAAAGATCACCGGCTCCCGACGGTGATTGGTGTACGTCTCGATAGCGGCCAGGAGGGTCTCCGCCTGTTGTGATCGGGCCCACCCCTCAACCGCCAGATGCGTAACGACGATCCATACCGGCCGACCCTTCACGTCGAGTCGGGCAAAGATCGCCCGCCGCGCTTCGGCGTTGCGCCCGGATCGCGTACCATTCTCAGGGTCAAGACTCACATCAACGTGATCCAGCAGCGGGTGCCGCGTAACCAGGGCATTTCCGTAGTCTCCTCGCGTGTCCGACAGGGTCCGCAAAAACAGGATCTGATGCTCGGGCATTTTCTCCAGAAGCACATCGAGAACGCCTTTCCGTCCGTCGGTGTGTTGCCACACCTCCTGAAGACCAAGGATGGCGGGGGAAGCTTCACGGATCACTCGCACCGTCCGCTGCGGATCGTAGGTGCCGTCGGTTCCCACCCCACCGTGAATATTGTACGTCATCACGCGTTCCATTACTCTCGCCGTTCTCCAGAAGTCCATGAAGCGATCCGTTGTACCATCAGAAGCAACGCCCGCACCGCACCCGAATACGCTACGACAAACACCACGAACCAGATCGTGCTCATAATACTGGGGTCGGTGAACACGTTCCGCACCACCTCTCCAAACACCGAAAACGCCACGATTCCCGGAAGCAATCCTACCGCCGATCCAGCGAAAAACTGCACCGGTGAGAATCCCAGCAATCCGGTGACGAGATTCACCACAAGAAACGGTCCCGACGGCACCATCCGGGAGATCGCCACCGCCCACAATCCGTACGGCTTAATGCGGGCCAATTGCTCCTTTGCCAACCGGACCGCGTGGTATCGATCAGGCCAGGAGGCGGTGTGAAGTGCTCGGCCGATCGCGTAAAAGATGAATGCCCCCGAGAAGATACCTACTGTAGAATACACCATCCCCAGCACCGGTCCATGGAGGGCGGAGAAGAATACGATCGGAACCACGATGGTCACAAATACCAACATCGTCAGCCAGAACGATGCGATGGTAAGGAGCACCCCGACGATCGGGTATCTACTGTTTATATCCGCGATACGCTGCAGTATCTCCTGGATGTCAAAGTCAATTTGGGCCGCGTAGAACAGCAGACCGATCACCGCGATCGCCCCGAGGACACTCGCCCAGACTCGCTTGGTGCGGGTAATGATCTCCCACGGATTGGAACGGATTGTGCGCTGAAAGACGGTCTCCTGAGGGGGTGGTTGATCCATATCAAACCGGTCCAAAATTTCCTGCGGGACGTGGCGCGGGGCGTCGGCAATAACGTGGTCTCGGCCGTCTATGAGCCCATCCCATTGGGAGATTCGTTCATGGATCGCCGCCAGCCGGGATCCTCCGCACCGCTGTACCTCGACGCGCCACGCCTCCACGGACAGTCCGGTATGCTGCGCCAAGAGCCGATCCTCCAACACCGATCCCGCGGTCTCCCCGGAAGATTCACCGCCCTGAACCGTCGCGTTGAGTTCAGAGTCCAGACTGAACGACCGCCGACTGATATTGGCGGAGCCCAGGGTGAATAGCTTCCCATCAACAACCATCGTCTTGGAATGCACCTTTACGTTGGTAGCGCCATCATCAGCCGATACGGGATAGAAGATTCCCAGCCGGCGATACCGATCGTGCTCAATAAGACGCGCCAAATGAAGGGTAGAGTTTACTCCCATTGTCATGCGGCCGAGCGTGTCGGGGAGCTCTCGGGACATGATGACGATTACCTCAGGACCCTGGGGTTCTTGAAGGCGAGACATTACGGCTTCAGTGATTTCGTTGCTACTGAAATACTGATTCTCGATGAATATTCGCTCTTCCGCTGCATGCACAAGGTCTCGGTACAGGTGCAGAATCTGGCGCTCATCCTCGTGCGATCCGTCGGGATACGAGCGAGTACATGACAAGAACAACTCTTGGTCGTGGAGATCCACGAACCGGTCCGGCGGCCACGGCGTGGCCGCGGCGGGCTTCCAGTCATCTTGAATTAGGCCATCGAGAACAGCCACTCGGAACAGGGCGCGCACCGCCGGCCCGGAGAACATCAGGTGGGTATCGTGATACGGAACATACCGTTCTCCATCGGGATTTGCCCGATGCGGATTGTCAACCCGATGGTCTGCCATATCCCATCGATTATGAGATAGATCGATGCCGCCCAGCCACGCCACACGATCATCGATAATGATGTACTTCTCGTGCCGCGCCGCAAAGGCCGATGCCGCCGGCACGCGTACCAGATCCAAGTTTTCGAGCTCCGCGCACTGGGTTTCGAACCAGGTAGTGATATGCTGATCCGCACCAAAGACTGCAGGCGCCTCCCAGATCCGGATTTGGATGTGGAGGTTGCGATTCTCCCGAGCCCGATTCACCAGTAGCTCACCCAAAGATTGGTCGGGGGCATCTCTCACCAGCCGTATACGATCGTCTATGCTCCACCCAACGATGAGTATGCGCCGCGCGGCGTGGTGAATACCATATTGTACGGCAGCGAAATACTCTGCGCTGGAGGTGAGGAGTGAAAGTTGTGTTGCGTGGGTCCGATCGCGATAGTGCGTACCTTCCCGTAGGTCGATCTTATGCATACGATAAGAGAAGTTACCCCGCCGAGCGTACCAACGTCGAGTAAAGGCCCCCGGCAGCGAGCAACTGCTGATGGGTACCTTGCTCCACCAGCCGACCGTCATCAATCACGAGAATCTGTTGCGCACTGCGAATCGTCGAAAGGCGGTGGGCGATCACGAAGGAGGTGCGATTTCGGCTCAGCCGCACCATCGCCTCCTGGACGATCGCCTCCGTGCTGGAATCGATGTAGGAGCTGGCCTCGTCCAGAATCAGGATGTGGGGATCGCGGAGTAACGCCCGGGCAAACGCCACCAGTTGGCGCTGCCCCAGCGAAAGCAAGCGCCCGCGCTCTCCAACTTGCGTATCGTAGCCGTCGGGCAAGGCCCGAATCAGACCGTCAATGCCCATCTCCTGTGCCACCGCACGGACGTCGTCCTCTGTGGCGCCGGGAGTACCAAGCTTGATGTTCTCACTCACCGTTCCTGAGAACACCCCAGCATCCTGCGCCACCAGGGCGATTCGGCTCCGGTACCGCGCAAGCTCCCACTCGGAGAGCGGGGTGCCGTCCACCGTAATCGTTCCTGCGGCGGGCTCATAGAAGCGGCACAGCAGATTTATGATCGTGGTCTTTCCCGACCCCGTCTCCCCCACTACCGCGTTCATGCCCCCTGGAACCGCAGCAAAACTCACCCCGTGAAGCACCGGCTCGTCCGGATTGTACGCGAACGACACCTCCTGAAACAGCACCTCTGCGGGGGCCGACGACTCCCGAACGTCGCGCGGGCGCGCGGTCCACTCCGCCGGAGCCCCGGCCTCCACCGGCTCATCCATCATCGCAAAGATGCGCTCCGCTGAGGCCATAGCACGACTCACCTGGTTCAGCATATTGCTGATCTTCTGCAGGGGCTGAAAGAAACGGTTCACGTAGGAGAGAAACGCTACGATAATGCCCATGGTAATACCCCCGTAGGCCAGGAGGATTCCGCCCCCCACCAGCACAAGGGTGGTACCGGTGAGGGCCAAGGTGGCGACGCTCTGCCAAAACCAGGCGTTCAACGGGTAGAATCGGCGCGTCTCCTCATAGTATTCGTCGTTAATCGCACGAAAGTTGGCGGTATTCAGGTCCTCCCGGGCAAACGCGCGGATCACCTTGATTCCGGAGATCGACTCATTGAGAAACGCGTTCACCGACGAGAGCGCCCGCTGTATACGCCGCCCCGCCCGCCGAAGGCGGCTCTGCAGGCCAAAGACGATCAGCACGAAGAGCGGTACCGTCACCACCAGAATCAAGCTCAACCGCGGATCAAGAAAGATCATTGCGCCGGCAATACCGAACAGCATGAGCACATCCACCACGATGGTGTCGAGGCCCGCCCGAAGGAGCTCCTCAAGCACCTGCACATCGTTGGTAAGACGACTCATGATCTGGCCGGTCCGATGAGTATCAAAAAAGCGAAACGACAACCGCTGCAGGTGACCAAAAAGGTCCCGCCGCAGGTCGTACAG
The DNA here is from genome assembly GCA_048614515.1 of Alkalispirochaeta sp. Taxonomy (GTDB): domain Bacteria; phylum Spirochaetota; class Spirochaetia; order DSM-27196; family Alkalispirochaetaceae; genus Alkalispirochaeta. Next base: position 13,612 of record JBMCMH010000008.1, read on the forward strand.
CAAGCGATAGCCGATGCGCATCATGAGCGTTCCCTGAATCCGGGCGGACACAAACAGCACCGCCAACACGGCAACCATTACGGCCAAGAGCTGCGGGAGCCCCTCCGGCTGGCGAACTGCAACATGATTGTCGATACCGCGTTGTACGAGAATAGGAATTGCCACCGTAGATGCCACATTGATCACCGCCATGGTATACATCACCGCCAGGCGCATTCCGTACGGTTTGAGATACGCCATGAGCCGGTAAAACACGGACCAATCAAACTTCGCTTCACTGCGCTCTTCCTGAAGGGGAAGATCCCGCGCGCTGGAACGGGTAATCATCGGTAGGGCTCCTCTCCGGTTTCAACTTCCGCCGCCGCCCGCTGCTGATGCCACGTGCGGCGATAGAGGTCGTTGCGCTCCAGGAGCACATCGTGGGATTCCACATCCTGGACCGTGCCGTCGTTGAGTACGATGATGCGATCCGCCAGTGATAGCGTGGACAGCCGCTGCCCCACAATAATCGTGGTGCGATCGTGCATGAGTCGCCGCAATTGGTCCTGAATGTGCCGCTCAGTCACCGCATCAAGACTAGACGTACAGTCATCGAGAATGAGTATCCGCGGGTCCTGCACAATGGTACGAGCGATTGCGATCCGTTGGCGTTGTCCACCGGACAGCCCCACCCCGTGTTCACCGACGAGCGTCTCATAGCCGTCCGGGAGAGATTCGATGAAGTCGTGAATCTCGGCGGCGACGGCGGCGGCACGGATCGTATCCATGTCGGCCTCCGGCCGTCCGAATCCGATGTTCTCCCGGATCGTTGCGGAGAACAAGAACGTCTCCTGCAGCACCGTGCCCACCTGACTCCGCAGTGTCTCCAGCTCCCACTCTTCAATGGGAACTCCATCGATTCGAATCTCGCCCTCCGTGGGCAAGTAGAACCGGGGAACCAATGAAATGAGACTGCTCTTGCCGGAACCGGTAAGACCAAAGACGCCCACATGGCTCCCGGGGGCCAAAGAGAAACTTACGTCGTCCAAGACACACGGACCGCGGTCATATCGGAACGACACGTGGTCAAAGGTGAGCTCACCGGCGATTGCAGTACGGCGCGAGCCGCTGTCATGGCGCAATTGGTCCGGACGGCTGAGGATCTCGGTGACTCGGTCTGCCGCGCCCCGGGCCAAATTCACCATGGCGGTATTGAACGCGAGAATTCGCAATGGAAATCCCATAATTCCCAGATACGCCACGAACGCCACAAGGGTTCCGAGGGGGGTCTCTCCGTTCATGACGCGGATTCCCCCTACCGCTAACAGCACCATCGCCCCAACCCCTTCGGTAACGAGGAGTATGGGATTCAGATACGCCTGCGGGAGCGCTGCATCAAGGTCTCGGCTCAACATTGCGGAGTTCTCATGATCAAAGCGCTCCATTTCCTGGTACTCCACCGCGAACGCTTTGATCACCCGAATCCCGGTAACACTCTCCTGCAAGCGACTGTTGAGTTGCCCCATCTGCCGTTGCTGGTGCGCCACCGCCTCGCGCATGCGGGTACTGTAGTACAGAATCGCCCCGACAAAGATCGGAATCACGGTATACACCGCCAGCGCCAACCTCCAGTCCTGCCACACCATGAGCCCAAACACCGTCACCGATATGAGAATAATTCGCACCCGATGCTCGATGCCGAACGCCAAAAAATTGCGAATGAGCTGAATGTCGTACGTCGCGCGGGACATGAGATCACCGGTTCGCGCTCGATCGTAAAACGCCATATCCAGGTGCTGCAGCTTGAAATACAACGCATTCCGAAGGTCGCGCACCACCGACTCGGCCAGTGACCAGAAGGAACGGATCATCACGTGGACCACGACCCCACGAAGGAGCGCCGCCGCGAAGAGGGCCGCCCCGATGTGCCACAGGAGGGGAAGCCGGCTCGGATCGGAAGCGATCGTGGGATACACGTTGTCCGTGACGTATCCAATGGCCAGCGGTACGCCGTAGGCGATCACATCCACCAGGATCATAGCAACGATCGCCACCACCAGCATGCGCGCATGCGGCACCAGATACCGAGATAGATGTCGAAAAATGGGAATCACAGCGACCACTCTACACCGGAGGGTACACGCGTGTCTTGACCGCGACCATGCGCCCTTCCACCGTTACCACTCCCAGTAGGCGAGGTAATCGAAATGAGCCGGAAGGCGCCGCCCCGAGGTATCATACACACCGATCCCTACAAAGGTACCGGTAAACCCCAGGGGAACCGCATAGTCATCCGAGAGTTTGCCCGGGTCAAACGAAGGCCCGATCTCCCGCCACTCGTCACCTGTCGGTCCACTGCTCGCATCACTACCGGCGTACAGACCGGCCTCATCGGTCCGCCACCGAAACTGAATCCCACGCGTATCGGCGTCGACGCCCAGTTCTACGGGGCCCTGGCCGACGACGATCTCACGGTCACCCAGGGGCATCCGCAGCACTCCTCGATCATACTCGAGAATTCCCAGTGTCCGCTCCCCGGCATCCGAGCGCGAAATCCGCACGATGAGCTGGGTGGCATCATCATAGCGGACAACCATCCCCGCCAATTGCTGGAAGTCTTCCGGCTCGAACACGACGCGCGTTTCCGCCGCCCACCGAAAGGCCTGCACCCGTCGCGCGAGCACGCTTTGCCGGAATCGACTGGTGGGAGACTCTCCTCCGAAGAGCGTGAGGGATCCCGGCCGCACGTCCAGCCGCGCCCGATCAGCAAGAGGTTCCCGGATCGAGTGAAGCTCCCGAGACCAGCCCGGCCCATCAAAGTGCTCCCTCCACACACCTCCACTACGCCCCCCCGCGGGGGACGAGACCGGGTGGGATGACTCAAATCGCGGGAGCCCCGAAAATGAGACGGTCTCCGCCGGCGTGGCCGCCGCCGTCCACGGCCAATCATCCCGCCATTCTACCCGTTGCAGTGCAGTTTCTCGTCCCAGCGGACAATACCACGTGTCCGGCAGGGGACGTCCGCACAGATGGGCCATCACCCATTCGTCATCGGTGATCGGGGCCAGCGAGCCGTGACCGGCTTTCTGTAGACCGGAATGGAGGTGCGGTCCAGGACTCTCTCCACGGGCCAACGCTCGGTCGTACCCCTGCCGATCCACCACCGAACTGAGCAACGGCGTCTGCGGGTGCAGTTCATACGGTCCTGGGAGGGATCGGCTCCGAGCTACGGTAACAGCGTGCCCGTATTCCGTGCCACCCTCGGCCGTAACCAGGTAGTACCAACCGTTGCGCGTGTACAGATGAGGGGCCTCCGTAAAACCCACCGACGTACCGGCGAAAATCCTCTCAATTGGGCCGGTCAGCTGCCGGTTTCGGCGGTCGTATTCCTGGAGCACGATTCCGGAGAAATTGTTCCGTCCCGCGCGGTAATCCCAGCGCATGTTGACCAGCCATGATCGCCCGTCATCGTCATGGAACAGGGAGGGATCAAACCCGCTACTATTGAGGTACGTAGGTTCACTCCACGGTCCTTCTACGGTGGGGGCGGTGACCACGTAATTGTGCGCGTCCTTGAAACCCGCGTTCGTCCCGTCCACCGAGCCTACCCAGTTACGAACGTTTGTGTAGACCAGGAAAAACGATTCGCCGTCGTGCGACAGACAGGGCGCCCACACACCGCCGGACGACGGGTTACCGGCCATGTCGAGTAACGACACCGTGTCCAGCGGAACTGCGCGAAGTGTCCACTCCGATAAATCCCGACTACTGTAGATCATGACCCCGGGAAACCATTCAAAGGTGCTGGTGGCTATGAAAAACTCATCACCGGCCCGACAGATTGAGGGATCCGGATGAAACCCCCGAAGTACAGGATTCGTAATTTCCATTCCTTACCTCCCCGCTATCACAATGGTCTGTTGGCACGGCTGCGCCGCGCCCAGCTCGATTCCACGTGTGCCCGGCGAGCAATTGCCCACGGAGATCGTCCACTCCCCGCCGGGATACCGCGCAACTCCGTCCCCGTCATACAGCACCCATGCCTCCGGCGGCAGCACAATGGCGACCTCTTGTTCCTCGCCGGGGGCCAGCGCCACCTTCCGGAACCCCTTGAGAGAGGCGCGGGGTGTCGGAAATTCTTGCGGAGGTGGGATGAGATACAGTTGCACCGTGGCGATCCCGTGACGCCCACCACTGTTGGCAATCCGTACCGTGGCGGTGATCGCTCCGTCGGGACTGTGGCTCACACAGAGGTGAGAAAACGCAAACGAGGTGTAGGTCAGGCCGAAGCCGAAGGGATACAACGGCGTACCACCAAAGTAGCGGTACGTTCGACCATCCATGCGATAGTCTTCGTAGGGCGGAAGATCGGACACCCGCTCGTAGAACGTTACGGGAAGGTTCCCGTGAGGCGCAGTGTCGCCAAAGAGGATGTCCGCAATGGCGTTACCCCCTTCCGCCCCCGGGTACCACGCCATCAACACCGCATCGGCGAGCTCGTGAATCTCCCCGATCGCAAGAGCGCTTCCTCCGGTGAGAACGGCAACTACCGGCGTCCCCCGCTCCTTGATGCGTCGCAGATACGCCGCCTGTCCCTCCGGCAACCCGAGATCGGAGCGATCTCCCCGCTCGGTTGAGGCGATTGCATCTCCCTCTTCGCCTTCTAGGGTTCCGTCGAGCCCCAGAAACACGATCGCCACGTCGCTTACGCCCGCTTCAAATACCGCCCAGTCCGCCGGATTCGGCTTCTCCCGATCCAACAGCGCACCGCGGCGATAATCGATAGACATGCCCGGGGGCAGACGATTGACGATCCCCTCCACGGGCGTCACCACCGCAGCGGTGAGGCCGTAGTAATTTCCCAACAGTGCCTCGGGATTGAAGGCGTTGGGGCCGGTCACGTATATGCGGGAGAGCTCCGCCCGCAACGGGAGAACGCCGTTGTTCTTGAGCAGAACCATTGAGGAGGCAGCGGCTCGGCGTGCCACCGCCCGGTGCTTCGGCGAGTCCACGGCAATTTCCGCCAGTTCGGCCCAGGGGTCGCCGTGATCGACGGCAAGTCCCCCGGCACCGCCCCCGGGCAACGCTGCGCGATGGTCCAAAACACCCAACTTGAAGCGTGTAATCAGTACTCTCCGAAGCGCACGATCGATCGCCGCTTCCGGGAGCAGCCCGTTCCGCACCGCCTCCAGTGCGTACTCGTAGGTAGATCCACAGTTAAGATCGCACCCCGTGTTAATCGCCAACGCCACCGATTCCTGCGGGGAGCCGGTCGTCTTGTGGTGCTCATGAATATCCCGAATCGCCCAGCAATCGGAAACCACATGGCCGGTAAAACCCCACTCCTCTCGGAGAATTGTTTGCAACAATGTCGGACTCGCACAGCACGGTTCTCCGTTGGTTCGATTATAGGCGCCCATTACCGCTTCTACCCGGGCTTCCTGGACGAGCGTCTCAAAGGCAGGCAGATATGTTTCTCGCAAATCCTGCGCGGTTACCCGCGCGTCAAATTCATGCCGCAGGCCCTCCGGCCCGCTGTGTACCGCGAAGTGCTTGGCACAGGCGGCAGCCTTGAGAATCCCGTCACGGATCTGTTGAATTCCCTGAACAAACGCAACTCCCATCCGACTGGTCAAGAATGGATCCTCTCCGTAGGTCTCCTGGCCGCGGCCCCACCGCGGATCGCGAAAGATATTCACGTTTGGTGTCCAGAACGTAAGCCCCTGGTATTGCCCCCGGCGTCCAACAGCCTGGGCGGCGTAGTACTTGGCACGCCCCTCGTCGGAAATGACTCCAGCGACTTCCCGGAGGAGTTCGGTATCAAAGGTGGCCGCCAGCGCGATCGCCTGAGGGAAGATCGTAGCTCTCCCGGCGCGGGCAACCCCGTGTAGACATTCGTTCCACCAGTTGTATTGGGGAATTCCCAGCCGCTCGATGCTGGGGCTTTCGTGAAGGAGTTGCCCCGCCTTTTCCTCGAGAGAGAGACGGGAAATGAGATCGTCGGCGCGTTCTTCCGGAGTTCGCGTGCGATCCGTCCAGATCTGATAATCATTGCTCACGGTGTACGTTCCTTTCTGTAGTGCCGAGCCTGCTTCAGCCTTTGATTGCTCCGATGGTCAGTCCGCGAATGAGCGCTTTTGAGAAAACGACCACCACGATCAGAATGGGAATGACGGAGATGGTGATTCCCAAGTAGATGGCCCCAAAGTTTGTCTCATACAACCCGCGAATGTTGGAGATTACTACCGGCATGGGAAATCGACGTTCCGAACTCAGCAATACCAGCGGTGTAATGAGATCGTTCCATTTGAAGACGAAGGTAAAGATCGACATCGTCGCCACCGCCGGCATCGCCAACGGGAGGATGAGTCGGGAAAACGTATAGAACTCGCCCGCTCCGTCCACAATCGCCGCCTCGATGAGGGAGTCTGGAATACTCGCCTCGATATAGGAGCGAACAAAAAACACCATGCCCGCATTGGCAATCATGGGGAGAATGAGCGGTGGGTAGGTATCGATCATGCCGATTCTCACCATGAGGTCGTGGTATCCAATCAAACCCAGTTGCTGCGGGATCATGAGTGTCGCCAGCACAACCCAGAACAGGAGTTCCTTAAAGCGAAAGTTGAACTTGGCGAAGCCGTAGGCCGTCATCGCTCCAAAGAATGCCGAAAGAATAACCGACGGGACGGTGATGATCACGCTGGCGTAGAATCCTTGCCAGATGTTTACCTTATCTTGAATGATGTGATAGTTGCGAAGGAGTTGGTTGCCGGGTGTCAGCCACACCTGTTGCGAAATCTCGACGTTACTCCGGGTGGAATTGATAATCATCATATAAAAGGGAACAACGCTGAGCACCGCCAAAAACAGTAGAAACCCAATGAGGGCCGCCCGGGCCAGGGGATTTCTCTTCTCGATCATCATGGTCGCATCCTCCTGGGCTTGCGCTCATAGTTAATAAGCTTGAAGGCGATCACCGAGAACACCAGAATCATGACAAACAACGCGTACGCCACCGCCGACCCGTAGCCGATGTTGAAATTGGCAAACGCCTGGTTGTATAGGTATAACACCATCGTGGTAAGCGCGTTATCGGGCGCACCCCGGCCGTTCGTGAGCACCCGGGGAATGTCGAAGATCTGCAAGCCCCCAATGAGCGATGTCACGGTAATGTACAGCATGGTGGGTCGCAAGAGGGGCAACGTCACCTTCCGAAAGAGCTGGAATCGACTTGCTCCGTCGATATGTGCTGCTTCGTAAAGTTCCTCGCTGATGCCGGTAAGTCCTGCCATCACGATAATGGTGGTGTATCCAAACCACTGCCACCACTGAATAAACGAAACGGTCCCCTGCGTAACCAACGGCTTTCCCAGCCAGTTGACCGGTTCCTCCAGAATACCAAGATCGATGAGGACATGGTTCAGGGTTCCGAACCGCCAATCCAATAATACCGCGAACAGCACACCAATTGATGCGGCGGTCACCAGGTTGGGCAAGAAATAGAGCGTCCGGAGCGTCTCTCGCCCGCGAATCTGCCCTTCGCTCAGCACGACTCCCAGAAACAACGCCAGGGCGATCTGCGGTATAAAATTCACCAGCCAGATGTACCAGGTATTGCGAATCGCCTGATAGAACAGTGGCGTAGAGAAGAGCCGCCGGTAGTTGGCAAATCCCGCGAACTCGCTCTCGAACATGTTTATTGGCGTCTGGAGGCTGAGCACGAACGTGTAGATCATCGGATACAGCTGCAATAACAGAAACGTCAAAAAATACGGCAGAATAAACAGATATCCGCGATTATCGCGCGTATCGAAGAACCGCTTGCGATGGCCCATTTTCACACTGACACCCCCCAAAGACGAGACTCGAAACCGGCACCGGGATTGCGCCCATCGTCCATGGGGCCATCCCGGCGCCGATCGTTGATCAATCGCGAACGTTATGGTCGCTCAACTACAACTTCGCTGATATTGGGTACTACATCACGAATCGCCACCGAAAAATCGTCGATCGCCTCGTCCATGGTTTTGTCCCCGTTGGCGTAGAGCTCCACCTGGTCACCCCACTGGTTTTGAATCTGAAAGTCCCATGGCCCCACGTAGGACACATCGATCTTTTGAACCTCGTTGTAGAAATAGTCGTAATGGTTTTGGCCACCGAGAAACGGCTCGGAAAAATCGTCCTTGATCTCCTCGAGTACGGTGGTGTTGGAGACAAAGTCTCCCGTTTCCAACGCCCATTCACGCTGCATGTCGGGATCGCTTCCGATGAATTGAACCAGTTCCCACGCCAGCGCCTGCTTTTCGGAAAATCGATTGACTCCGATCCACGTTCCTCCCCAGCTGTAGGGAGCGGGCGGGACGGCAAGCCCCCAGTCTCCCGAGTACTCCTCATTTCCCTCATGCGCCTCCGGCTCTGCGTTGGGTTTTAACACGTAGTGTAGTCCCCAGGTGGGCAGAATGTAGGCGAACACCGATCCGTCGGCCATAGAAGAGAACCACGGCGGCTCCCATGTCTGCGCCCCAGCCTCAATCCGGTTCTCCCGCATCCGGCGGGCGACTTCCATGTATTCCACGAGACTCGCGGGAATCACCAGTTGATCGCCCTGGACATACGGCTCGCTGCGCTGGTTAAACACGAACTCGGACATATCGGTATACCCAGCAACCAGAAACCGTTCCCCGTCATACCGTTCCTTGATCATCTCCCCCAGTTCATAGAACTTCTCCAGGTCACTGGTCCATTCGGAAACTTCAGCGGGATCGTCGGTTCCGAGCACCTCCTGGGCGATGCCCCGGCGATAGAACAATCCGCCCGGTGTAGCCTGCCATGAGAGCGCGGTAATATCGCCCGCCTCGTCTCGTGACATTTCAACTACGTAGTCAACCAAATCACCGGTGATCTCCTCGGCGTTAAACGGCGGCTCAGACAGGGGCTGCCAATAGCCGGCCTCTATGAGCTGGCGAAACCACGCACGCTCTCCGGTAAACACATCGGGAGTCCGCGAGCGAGAGCGCATAGTGTTGTTAATTCGGTTCAGATAGACCTCGTCTTGATTGGGGAAAACGGTGAACTCAATATCCACGTTGGGGTATTCGTCCTGGAACCGGTCGAGCATATCGCCAATCTCATCCGTAAACGACCACACCACCAAACTTCCGGAAATTTCGTCCGGTGATTCTGCCAACGGCGCGGGACCTTGCTCTTCCTGCCCCCCGGCGAATCCGGCGGCCACACCGCCTACAATCAGCACGACTGTAAAAAAGCGCCTCATGTTACGTACCATACAACCTCCTTTTGGTATGCAATTGATACCATACCTATTACGTAATTGGTATCTTAACACTGAGAGTACCACGAGCTATTGCTCCCGTAAAGCAAAAATCTGTGGGAATTATCTGCTGTTTCACGAATAATATTCATACCAATTACATACATTTATGTGCTTGACTGAATCTCACGAATTGGTATCCTTTCCGACATGAAACCAGGGAACGGCCTCAAGTATTTGCAAATTCGGGATCTGTTGGTGGACCGCTTCAAAAAAGCGGGATACACCTCCGGACGCAAGCTGCCTACCGAGCACGCGCTCACCGTTGAGCTAGGCGTAAGTCGTTCCACAATCCGTCAGGCGTTAGATCTCCTGGAATCCGACGGAATCATTGTCAGAAAGCATGGGAGCGGAACATTTTTTGTCGGTCACGCCGAGCCGGATCATGCGGGACAGACCGGCCTCATCGGCCTCATCAACTTCTTTTTCATGGATTATATCTATCCTGAGATTATTCGGGCGATCGAGGAGACGATCTCCGCTGAGGGCTACTCGCTAGCATTAGCCAACTGTAATCTGGACACGCAACGGGAGATCGAATCCGTGGAGCGCCTCGTTGAACAGGGAGTGAAAGGGCTTATTCTTGAACCGTCTCGCAACTCTCAGATTGATGAGACCCATCCCATGCAACGGTTGATCTCGGAACTGAAGATTCCAATCGTTACGACTCACTGGGGCATATCCAATTTGCGGGTATCCACCGTCACGGTGGACGACGTCCGCGCGGGCTATGAGGCAACGCGTTACCTCATCAACGCAGGCCACCGCGAGATCGCGCTGGTCTATAAGCGAGAGGTACAAGCGGGCGAAGACCGTTTTGCCGGATACCGTCGCGCATTGTCTGAGGCGGACATCCAGTACCGGGAGGAGCGAGTGGTTTCCTTCAACAATGCGGAAGAAGCACAGAACTATCGGCAAGGCTACGAGCTCACCACGCAGCTTCTGGAGCGCACGCCTCGGCCTACCGCGATTTTCTACTTCAACGATCATATCGCGATGCAGGGATACCAGGCGATTCAGGAATGGGGCCTGGCGATTCCCGACGACGTATCGGTGATTGGATTCGACAACTATGCTCCTACGGCGCTCCTTCATCCTCCGTTGACCACGTTCGAACATCCCAAGTATGAACTCGGGCGGTGGGCAGCAAAACTCCTCTTAGATGAGATATCCCAACCGCGCGCGAACCGCCTTCCCATGAAACTGGTATTCGAACCAACCCTTGTGGAGCGCGCCAGCGTCCGCCGGCGATAGCCTCACCGTTCCTCGAGCATGTATCACTTCACTCCCCGCCGTAGGGTACCTTTGCGTCCGAATGAAACCGCTGCTACCATAGACGGATGAAACGAACATTGGGGAGATCCAACATCGAGGTGAGCGCCCTCGGCATGGGCTGCTGGGCGATCGGCGGACCGGTTCACGCCGGCGGCGACCAAGTGGGCTGGGGCGCAGTGGACGATCAGGAGTCGATTCGCGCCGTTCGCGCCGCCATAGATGCCGGTGTTACCTTCTTTGATACCGCCGACGTGTACGGTGCGGGGCACAGTGAGGTAATTCTCGGTCAAGCGCTAGGGGCCGATACACACCGGGTGGTGGTGGCAACAAAATTTGGAAACGTCTTCGATGAAGCTCGCAAGGAGATCACCGGCACCGATGCGTCCCCCGCGTATATTCGCAGCGCCTGTGAGGCTTCGCTCCGGAGGTTAAGCCGGGATTACCTCGATCTTCTGCAATTTCACATCAACGAGTATGACCTCGAGCGAGCCCCAGAGGTCCGAGACACGTTGCAACGGCTCGTGGACGACGGGAAGATTCGCGCCTTCGGGTGGAGTACTGATTGGCCGGAACGGGCGGCGCTGTTTGCCGAAGCCTCCGGATGCACGTCGGTTCAGTTCCAGATGAACGTCCTGGATGACAACCCTGATCTCCGGGAACTGTGTGAGCGACAGAACCTGGCCGCGATTAATCGTGGGCCGCTGGCGATGGGACTGCTCACGGGCAAGTACGACACCCAGGGCGTCACGGATCCCGCCGACGTCCGAGGCCCAAACAGTCCCGATTGGATGAAGTACTTCACAAAAGGGCAACCGAGTCGGGAGTTCCTGGACAACATAGCGGCGATTCGGGACATACTCACTTCCGACGGTCGCTCGCTGGTGCAGGGAGCCCTGGGTTGGCTCTGGGCTCGGAGCGACCGGTCTATTCCGATTCCCGGATTCAAGTCGGTACAGCAGGTTCAGGAAAACACTGGAGCGCTGCGGTTTGGGCCGCTGTCGCAGACACAGATCGCGGAAATAGACGCGCTTCTCGGGCGCCGATAGCCGCGGCGCAGGGCCCCTTCGCCTCGCCGGGACATTTCCACCTCGTAGGGACATCTCCACCTCGCCGGGATGCTCCCGTGCACCGTGGAGGCTATTCCTGCGCGGCGGGTCCCGGTTACTGCTCCGGCTGGAACGCCTCCGCCCCTGGGAAATGAAGTCGTCGGCGTGCCACCTCCGGCGTAAACACGGCGTAGGTGCAGCGGGCCGTGCTGAAGTGTCTTCCGTCGGCGCCGTGAATCGTCACTTCGATGAGCACGTCCTTCCGCGTCTCCTCCACTACCCGCGCCGAAATCTGAAACGGGCCGTCCGCCGCGCGAGCCGGGTGGTGGTAGGAGATCTGCAGATCCCGCGTCATGCCTGCGGTACCTTTGACCACGTGAATCAGCCACCCCCCAATCTCATCCGCCAGCGTCGCTTGAATGCCTCCGTGGATTACGCCGGGATATCCTTCGTGTTCCGGGCGGGGTTCCCAGCTACTCTGGAGCGTCTCCCCCTCCTTCGTAAATGAGAGCTGCAGACCGGCGAAATTGTGCGGATCACAGCCAAAACAGTGGTAGCCTTCATGGCCCACGTACGGATTGGGAACGCGTTTCGCATCGTCACTCACAGTTCGAAAGAATAGGACCTCACTGCGCACGTGTCCACCACCGCGCGGATTCTCCCCCCTAGACCCGCGACGCTCCCTGGCCGAAGCACAGCGTTCACGGATATGCTGGATGCTATGACACCAGTTGCTTGTATTACCGGCGCCGGCAGCGGCATCGGACGTGCATATGCACGGGCCCTGGCCCGCCGGGGGTATGACCTGATCATCACCGGGCGCCGGGAGGAATCACTGCACGAGGTAGCACGAGCAGTCCAACGGGAGGACAGCGCTCGTCGCGTGGAACTCGTCGTGGGTGACCTCACGGACCGTGCTGCGGTGCATGATCTTGGTCGGCACATCCAAGAGACCCCCAATCTGAGCATGCTCATCCACAACGCCGGCTACGGTCACAAGACACCCTTTTTTGAAACCGACCCCACCCAACTATGGGACATGGCGGTGCTCCATATGGAGGCGGCGGCGCACCTCGTACGGACGGCGGTTCCGGTGATTAGTGAGACGGTACTCCACGGGCGCCGTCAGACCACAGGCAGCGCCTGTCCCCCGGCGGTGGTGCTGGTTTCGTCATTGGCGGCGTTCACCCCAATGCCGGGACCGGCAATGTACACCTCGACGAAGGCGTATCTGGTGGAGCTCGGTCGGGCGCTGCAACCGGATCTGGCGGCACGCGGCATTACCACCCACGTGCTCTGTCCGGGGTTTACGCACACCGACTTTCATGACCGCCTCGACTGGAGTCGCGACCGGCGCCGTAGTCGGGGCCTCATCCGGTGGATGACGGCGGAGAATGTTGTAGACCGGTCACTGCGCCGGATGTGCCGGGTATCACGGTGGGCACCACCGGTGTTCATACCCGGGGTCACAAACCGTCTGATCCGAACGCTGGTGCGCCTGGTGCCGCATCGCGTGTACCTCCACATCGCTGCGTCTGGGTCCTCCCGCGCCCAGTGATTCGCGCATTCCAGTGGATAATTCCTGCGGTCTATGATTATATTTGTATCTACAACACCAAGGAGGGACGCGATGTGGCAACGGACACCTACCACGATCGTCATCGGACTATTCGTTCTGGTACTCACCGGCGTACGTGCCGGAGGGTCTCAGGAGCAGGAAGACACCCATGACACCTCGCAACGCAACGATCCCACCGTGACGGCGACCTCCCGGAGCATTCCCTCCGATCCCCCGGTACCGATCGAGGAATTGCCGGAAGCGTTTGTGAACCAATCGCCGCCCGGCCGCGCGGAGAACGAGTTTTCCACCGATTTTTCCCGGGCCACCGTGTCCTTCTCCGAAGTTTTATCGGGGGGCCCTCCCAAGGGAGGAATCCCCGCCTTGGACCGCCCCCGGTTTGAGACGGTGGAGGCCGCATCGCACTGGGTATCAGATCAGGAGCCGGTGCTCGTGCTGGAATCAACGCTGGTCCGGGACGAAGAATCACCCGGCGGCGACTCAATACACGTGTACCCACTGCAAGTGATTATGTGGCATGAGATTGTGAACGACGAGATTGACGGTAAGCCGGTTACGGTGACCTATTGCCCTCTGTGCAACACGGGGATCGCGTTCTCCCGCCGCCATGAGGGGACGGTGCTCAGCTTTAACACCACGGGGCGGCTGCGCTTCTCCAACCTGATCATGTATGACCGCGAGACGGAATCGTGGTGGCAGCAGGCGTCGGGCGACGGTATCGCCGGGTTCTTCGCCGGCACTCGGTTGCGAACAGTCCCGGTGATGATGCTCCCCTTTTCCGAGGTCCGCGACAGCATGCCGGAGGCGCGCGTGCTCTCTAAGGACACCGGGTTCAATCGTGCCTACGGCAGCAACCCCTACCGCGGATATGACAGTTCCAGCGAACCGTTCCTTTTACGGAACGCCTCGAGCCTCACCGAACCGGGATCGGACCGCCCCGGCCTGCTGGACCGCGTCGTTTCTTTGGAATACAACGACGAGACGACCTCCGTAACCTACTCCGCGCTGCAGGCCGAGCGCATGGTGGAGCGTACCCTCGGAGGTGAGCGATTCTATTTTCTCTGGGAAGCGGGAACGTCCAGCGCGTTGGACCAGTCATCGATCGCCGACGGCGCCGATGTAGGAAGCGGTAACGCCTTCTTCGCGCGTACCCGCGAAGGAAAACCGGTGGAACTCAGCCGCCGGGACAACCGAATCGTAGATGAGACAGGATCGCAGTGGAACGCCGCCGGCCGCGCGGTGTCCGGCCCCCGTGAGGGAGAACGGTTACGGCCGGCAGTGGGGGTTCAGCACTTCTGGTTCTCGCACGCCGCGCTCGTGGCGCGAGACCAATAGCCGGATGCCGATTCGTTTCGCAGATTACGAGGCGGGCCGTGATACTACTACGCGATTTCGCCCGTCGTCCTTCGCCTGATACAGCGCGGCGTCGGCCTCTCGGACCACAGCTTCCACGTCGGGAGTGCGCATTCGGGCGACGCCGAAGCTCCCGGTCACTGGACGCGGGATCGCGGTATTCATCGCTTCAATCGCAGCCCGGATATGCTCGGCCACGATAGTCCCACCTTCGATGGTAGTGTGGGGGCAGATAACCATGAATTCTTCGCCACCCCATCGTCCTACCGTGTCCGATGCACGAACCTGTGTGCGAAGGATATTCGCTATTCCCTTGAGGATGCGGTCTCCTTCTTGGTGGCCAAAGAGGTCGTTCACCTCCTTGAATCGATCCACATCCATTACCACGACGCAACACGCTTCTCCATACCGCTCAAACCGTACCCGCTCGTTTTCGAGCACCGCATCAAGCTTCTGACGGTTGAATAAGCCGGTGAGAGGATCCGTAACGGAGATCACCTCGAGCTCTTTGCGATCGGTAACGTCATGATTCACCGCCATGTACCCATATCGGACACCTCGACGATCGGTTAGAGCGGAGATGTCTACATCAACCCAGAACGGAGTACCGTCCTGTTTCCGATTCTTGAGTTCACCGTGCCACGCGCGGCCGTCTCGGATCGTGTTCCAGAGATCTCGAAATGTATCGTCCGGCGTGTCGGGATCGCGGAGCAGGCTGTGATCCTGGTTCATCAGTTCCGCTTTGGTATATCCGCTGACTCGCGCCAGCGCGTCACTGGCGTAGGTGATGGAACCGTCGCAGTCAGTCTGAGAGATCATCACATGGCGATCAACGATATCGATATAGCGCTCCAGCTCTGCGGCGCTGTTACGCTGGGCGGTAACATCCCGGTGCACCCCAAAATGACCGGTGATCCTACCGGCAGAATCGTGTATGACACCATAGTCCCCTTCGATCGTGATGACGCTCCCATCAGCGCGATGAAAGTCCATATCGATATGGACGGTGCCCTCCTCAAACAGATGTCGCCACAGGAGTTGAACGGGTGTTTCCTGTCCAGCATAAAAATCGGCCGCAGTGGTCCCTAGAATATCGGTCTCCGTCAGCTGAAGCTGGTCGAGAAGCGCATAGTTGACCTTAGTGAATCTCTGGTGGCGAACGGCGTATTCAATCGCCGCTTCCTTGTCGTGCGTATCATTCCACGCGATCGGTTCATCCAACATCATGAAGAAAAACGCATCCAGCGATTGCCGAAAGAGCAACTCCAGGAGCTCCGCATTCTCAGCAAGTTCTTGCTCTAACCGCTTTCGCACGGTGATTTCCTTGTCCACCCCACGATACCCCGAAATCTGCCCCCGTCTATCGCGAAGTGCCACGGCATTACGCTGCAGACAGCGCCGCTCACCGGCGGGATCTGAAATCCAGATCTCCGCGTCAGTAATCCCGCCTCCCTGGGAGGTCTGCTCCGCCGGCTGATCATTGTCGGCGATCCCAACTAATGGGAGCCCCACCATCTCCGACGCCGGCCGGCCGAATAGCGCTTCCGTCTTACCTGAGATGAATGAGATTACGCCGGAGCGATCAATCTCCCAAACCACATCTGAGGCGCTCTGCGTTACCGTCTGCAGGCGATCTTCACTGCGCCGGATCGCTGCATCATGTTGAATTTTGATGAATCCGATAGCGATAGCTACCGCGGCCACAACAACGGCCAGCGCATGGATCGCCCAGGAGTATGGTGCTCGCGCTATCCATCCGGTCTCCGGTGCTACGGCGAGGTACCATTTTCCGTTGGGGATATGAATTGCACTTGTAACCGAATCACTATCCTCAAACAGCTCTGGAGTGCCAAAGAACACGATGTCCTCGTTGCCGGTGGCGGCGGATCCTTGTATCCCCGCCGTAACCTCGTATTCGGCGATCACAGACTCGATCATCGCGGCGAATCGCTCGTAATCGACCCAGGAGGAAATGACGCCCCAGAACGCTTCCCCCTCCTCAGTGTCCACGAACACGGGCGCTCTGCCCAAAATCCCCGTCCCCCCTTGTACCACCTCCAACGGTCCGGCCACGGTTAACGACCGGCTATACCGCGCTTCCAACACCTGCGGGAGCTGCTCCGGGAGATTATAGTAGCTGAGACCAAGGACCTGCTCATTACCTGCAAGGGGGTACACGTACCGAATGGTCAAATCGGGGGCACCGACCACACTGCGCAGGGCAGGCATGTCGTCGGTGACCAGCTGAGCAAACTCGGAAAACCGCTCCTCAGAAAGATCTGGATTGAGCGCCACGTACGCCGCCACGGACTCAACCACTCGCAGATGTGAAGCGATCAGTTCCTCAACGTAGGCCCGAATCGTTCCTGCGTGCGCTTGCACCTGTCGGACTTGATCCTCCCGGGCCGACTGCACCATCAACCGTTGGACCAAAAGATTTACCGCCGCAGTGATGAGGATGGTGATCATGACGATTACCGCGAAGCGACGTGTGGTACCCGACGCCATGGCGACTAAACATATATCCGGTAACCGCTATTCTGACCAGCCCCACCGCGATACGGATAGCACCCCCTATGCCTTGGGAGAACCCGTGCCCCGGGAGAGTGGCTAACCCCGTATCGCGTGGGCCGCATACGCCGCAGCCCCATAGGCCGCGCTATCGGGAAGTTGATCGATAGCCCATTCTACCCGCACGTGCTTGAGATGGGGAAACGATTGGTGCAGCTCAGCAGTAATGGTACTAATGCCCGCATCCAGAAATCTCCGCCACGCCGCTTCGTCGGCATCGGCCTCCCGCTCCTGCGCTCCGCCGGAGATCACGATCAGATCACAGCCAACAGTGTTGGCAACCGTCCGCGCGGCGCGTCCGATATGCGTGAAATACTCCTGCCAGATCGCTTCTACCTCCGGTAACGGGGCGGCGGTCTGTACCAGCCCTCTCAGTTTTCGTGCCACCAGCGCGGGATCACCGGAAAGCTGCGTCGGAAGATCTCCCGCCTCCTGAAGATGGCGGACGATGTTGCCCAGTCCCATGAGACTGGCTCGCGTCTCGGAGCAGCCCAGAGCGCCACATCCACAGCGGTCGGCCGTGTCGGAGGTATCCGTAATAACATGCCCCAACTCCGCCGTAACCCCCGGACCGGCAAACACTTCGCCATTGATAATGATGGACCCACCCAAGCCGGTGCCGGTGATAAACTGAACCATTCCATCTGAGGCGGTGCCCACCGCGGAACGAACCGCATACTCCCGATATGCCGCAGCATCCCCATCATTCAGCAGAAATGCGGGTATCCCCAACGTCCGCGAGAGTTCTTCCTTAACATTTACCCCCCTCCACGAGGGATCTATGTTTGTGGGATACACACACAGTCCGTCGGCACTCACCGGCGTGGGACTACACGCCCCTACCGCAGCGAGGTGCTCCTGGGAAATCGCCTGTTCCTGCATCAACCGGGGCACCGCCGCCGCGATAACCTCCATCGTTGCCTGCGGACCGCTGCGCGCGTGCGAGTCGTAGTCGTGTCGCGTTCCGACAATCTCCCCGGCGGCATCGATGAGTCCTAACTTTACCGTGCTCGCGCCGATATCGACGCCCAAGAAGTGCTGCATGAGGGTGCACGTTACGGGGTGTTCGGCGGCCTGTCAAGTTCTCGTCGCATCGGTTCATTGCCATCCCATGCCGGTGGGCATACACTATATCTTCCTATGAAAATCTTGCACCGCTCTGTACCACTGTTCATATTGCTCTTGAGTATCCTGAGCGCGGGGGCCACGTGGGCGGAACCCGTCCCGCAGGCGATGCGGTTTGATTCCTTAGATCTGTCGGACGGTCTGGTGAGCGGATCCGTGTCGGGAATCGTGCAAGACCCTCGGGGGTTTATCTGGCTGTCTACGCAGGCCGGACTCAATCGGTACGACGGCTACGATATGATTACGATCGAGAATGACCCCTTTGATGCCAACTCTCTGAGTAATAACCTCATTCAATCCACATATCTCGAATCAGATGGATCGCTCTGGCTCGGGACGTACGGCGGATTGGATCATTTCGACCCCCAAACATAGACGTTCACCTCGTATCAATATGAGGCCGACAACCCCAACTCTTTGAGCAACAATGTGGTGGTGGCGATCGCTCGAGATAGTGCCGGCACGCTCTGGGTGGGTACCTTGGACGGCCTCAATCGCCTTGACGAGGAAACGGGCACGTTTACCCGGTACGGGGTGAGCGAGCGTCATCTTCCCAATAAGGTAGTACGAGACATTCACCTCGATGCCGGCGGTACGTTGTGGGTGGGTACCTACGGAGGTCTGTCGCGGTATGATCCCGAGACGGACACCTTTGAAACATGGGACAGCGATGACGCGGCATCCACGGCGTTGCCGTCGGACTTCGTGATGAGCATCATTGACGACCCCACCAACCGAGACCACCTCTGGGTCGGTACGTGGGGAGGCGGCGTGTCCCTCTTTCACCCGGAGGACGGCGTGCTCGAGACGATAGAACTACCCGGGGACGAGGTGTACACACTCCTCCACGATTCCCGCGGCACTCTGTGGGTCGGCACCTGGGGCAGCGGACTGCATATCGTGGACCCGGTTACCCGCGAAGTGGCGCAGTCCATCGCGGCGCAACCCCGCACCGCTCATGCCCTTGCCCATAACGTGGTGTACTCCCTCTTTGAAGACGCCTCGGGAATCGTGTGGATTGGAACCAATGGCGGCGGGGTGAACGTGTACGTACCGTGGAAGAATCGCTTTGTTACATATCAGCACGATCCAAATCAAGAGAACTCGATTGCCGCGGGAAAGGTCACCGGAATCCGCGTGGACGAAGACGGGACAGAATGGTACGGCATATACGGGGCCGGACTGCAACGGCGTGATCCTGAGACGGGCCAGTTTGTGTCCTACCGACATGATGACGACGATCCTAATTCCTTGAGCAACGATATTGTCAACGTGATCACGAGAACTGAGGATGGGACGTTATGGATCGGTACCAATCAAGGGCTTAATCGATTCATACCGGAGGAAGACCGATTTCAACGATATCTCGCTGATGGTTCACCCGATTCCCTGCCGGATGACGTGATTTTTGAGATCTACGAAGACGGGGACGGGATCCTCTGGCTCGGAACCAACACGCAAGGGGTTGTCGCGTTCGATCGAGATTCAGGCAGCTTCTCAACCTTCTCGTACGAAGCGGGAAACCAGAACTCGCTGAGCGACAATTTGGTACGCGTGGTACGGGAAGATCGGCACGGCACGGTCTGGGTGGGTACCAACAAAGGACTCAATCGGCTCGACAGGTCCTCCGGGGAGTTCACCCGGTATTATCACGATATGGACGACGCCTCGACCCTGAGCAGCGATAACATTCGGGACATTCACGTGGATCAAGAAGGCCGCATGTGGATCGCAACCGGTGGGGGCGGCATCAATCGCTACCATGAGGACACCGACTCCTTTGAATACCTGGCCACCCGCGATGGGCTACCCAGTAACCATCTTCAACGTATCTTGGAGTCCCCCGTGGGAGAGCTCTGGATCGGGAGTCGTGCCGGAGTCGCTATCTACGATCCGGACACAGGAACGATCCGAAGTATGGATGAATCCGATGGACTCGTGGGTACTGAGATGACGGTGGGAGCGTTCGCCTCCGACGACGGCAGAATGTTTCTAGGGGCGAGCAACGGCGTAACCGTCATGGATTCCCAATTCGAGGAGGAGTTCCAAGAAGAACCTCCGGTGGTACTGACGTCGCTCTTCATTCCAGGACGAGAAAACGCGGACCAAGACCTGTCTGTGATTGAGGAAGAGGGAATTATCCTGGAACATGGAGACTCGTATCTTTCATTCACGTTTGCGGCGTTGGACTATTCTAAGCCCGAGGATAATACCTACGCCTACCGGCTCGAGGGGTTTGACGAACAGTGGATCAATGCGGGAAATCGCAACTTCGGCAGCTACACCAATCTGAATCCCGGTTCGTATGAGCTTCAAATTATCGGCGCCGGAAGTCGCGGCAACTGGAACCGCAGGGGCCTCTCCATTCCCGTGGAAGTACGACCGCCGGTCTGGGCTACTCCCACCGCGTATGTCGTGTACGCGATCCTATCCGTGCTGGCACTCTCGGCGATCGCCGTATATCTTCGTCGGCGCCACCTGGCGGTGCAAAATCAACTCTCCGAGCAAGAGCAAATTAATCGTGAGCTAGACCAGAAAGTTCGGGAGCGCACAGAAGAGATACAGCGGGCCCGTCTCCAGGCAGAGCACGCCTCCCGCGCTAAGAGTCTTTTTCTGGCAAATATGAGCCATGAGATTCGAACGCCTCTTAACGGAATGACCGGAATGTTGTCGCTGCTGTCCCATACAGAACTGGACGATACGCAAGCGGAATACCTCCGCTACTCCCGCATCGCCGCGGAGAATCTGGACACGTTGGTAAACGACATTCTTGATTTTGAACGGATCGAAGCGGGAGAGCTGACGCTCTTGGATCATCCCTTTTCGATCTCCGAATCGGTGGATTATGTCCGGCGGTTGTTTTATGAATCCGCTTCGGAACGCGGCCTGTCACTGACCCAGACCCTGGCGTTTGGTCACGACGAGGATACCGTTCGTGGTGATCAAGGTCGACTGATTCAGATTCTCACTAATCTCGTCAATAACGCCGTCAAATATACCGATCAGGGTTCGGTTTCTCTCAGCGTTACTGTACATCGGCCTCCCGCGGCGTCCGAGGGGGCCCACCACGCGAGCTTCATCTTCACCGTCGCCGACACCGGTCGAGGTATCCCCGAGGATCTGCAGCAGAAGATCTTCGACCGCTTCATCCAATTGGACAGCAGTTATACCAAACCAGCCCGCGGGGTGGGACTGGGGCTCGCGATCGTGCGGCAAGTCACGCAGGCGATGGGAGGAACGATCTCGGTGGAAAGTGTCCGCGGGGCGGGTTCTACGTTCCGCGTGACGATCCCCTTCACGATTGAGCCCGGAACGCCGCAACCGTTGACCATGTCCCGGGAGACTACCGATGCCCGGAGCACCGAGCCGGCACACCGCGATGCTGGAGCTACCCGCACGTACGCCGCCCACCCCACACAGGGCGCAGTTCCCCAGCGGATTCTTGTGTGCGAAGACGAGGCGATTAGCCGTCTGTATATCACGCGGCACCTCACGAGAATCGGATATCTCGTGGACCAGGCGGAAGACGGACTGGAGGCGGTGGAAAAATCGTTAAGTGGGGCGTACGTCGCCGTGCTGATGGATCTCGGCCTTCCGGAGATCAGCGGTCTGGAGGCCACCCGGCGTATTCGTGCTCGCGAGCAATCGGCCCACGGTGGGCGCACCCCCATTATTGCCCTTACCGCTCACAGCTACCAAGATGATATAGACGAATGTCTTGCCGCCGGTATGGATGAGTTTGTCTCCAAGCCGATTCACGAGCAAAAGCTGCACGAAGTGCTCGAGAAGCTCGTGAGACCCTCATCATAGCGCGGGACCCGGCGCATGCGCTATGATGATGCTATGGACACCGAGAACCTTTTCGGAAGACGCCAGGGGATCGCAATACTCCTGGTAATCGTATGTTCCGGTTCAATCGCGCTTGCCGGGTGGTTTGTGGGCTCCGGTATTGAGCGCGCCCGATCCCATGACCGCTACGTCACGGTCAAGGGCTTGGCGGAGATGGAGGTTACCGCCGACCGCGCGGTATGGCCGATTACGTTTGTCGCGACCGATGATCAGCTCGACACCGCCCAATCCGCGATTCGGCAGGACACTCGGGAGGTCCGCCGGTTTCTCGCGGACCACGGTCTTGAAGGGCCGGAGGTTGAACTGCAAGATCTCCACGTTACCGACCAGTTGACCCAGGCGTACCGGTCCGGTCCGGTGGACAGCCGGTACATCATTCGTCAAACGCTGGTGGTCCGCACGGATGACGTGCAAGCGGTGAGATCCGCGACACAGGACATCGGTACGCTCCTGTCGGAAGGCGTGGTGCTCGGGGGTGAAGGGTATCGACCGGGGCCGAGTTTCCTATTCACCGGTTTGAACGAGATTAAGCCGGAAATGATCGCCACCGCCACCGCTAATGCGCGAGACGGCGCGCGCCAATTTGCCGAGGATGCCGGGAGCCGTGTGGGATCGATTCGGCGAGCCAACCAAGGAGTCTTCCAGATCCTACCCGCGGACGGGGCTCAGAACTTGCCGGAAGAATCCCACGTCTACAAGACGGTTCGAGCGGTGGTTACGCTGGACTATTATCTCGAAGATTGATCGCCATGGATGAATATCTCGACACGACGATTTCGCTGTTGTTGATCCCGATCACGGGTCACCGGATCCTGGGAACCAACCCACTCCACCGTGGGTTCCGTCCGTGGCTCCCAGCCGCGACTTCGAAGGTAGGCGGCAACTGCCTGGGCGCGGCCGCGACTGATTTCCGTCCGTCCATCCTCGGTCCCGTATAGGGCGGTATGCCCTACGATTGACACCGGCACGTCGGGATGGTCCTGTACCGTTGAAGCAACCCTATCCAATTCACGGCGGGCGGCCTCGGTGAGGGTCGTGCGGTTCGGCTCGAAGTACACCGATACTTCTGTGGGTTGAAGCCGCGCCGCCTCCTCCTCACCGTCTAATGCCTCTCGAGGCTCCGTATCAGGGGCGTCCGGGGTAGCGGTTTCCTCAGTCGCCTGCGGTGCGTCGTCGGACCGCGACGCATCGGTCTGATCCGGGCGAGCATCGGATTCCGCGGACGCCGGCGTTTCGGAGGGCATATGCTCCGCCGGTTCGTCGTTGGTCGTGGAAGGCGGGACGCCTCGCAGGGCGACCGGCGAGAACCGTATCAGCCCCCATGCACCAATACCGGCCAGAAGGAACGCCACCAAGAGCAGCAGCAACCACCATCGGGGTCGCGTCCGGGGAACACGGACGTCCGCCACCTGAGGGGTGATTCCGGCACCGGAGACTTTCAAATGAACGGTCCGCGCCCGGGTATGTTCCACCTCCAGCGTTATCACGGGAGTTGTGTCGTCACCCGTGGGAAGTCCAGGAATACGAAACGTATGGAGGGGCCGCTCAGGAATAAGGACTCCACCGGAACGCGTATCGCGGCGCATGAGAAACAGTCTAACCACCGCCACTTGCTGGTTCACTTCGATCGGAGACAAGCGTCGCTGGGCACGCATTCGGCCCCGCAACGGAAGCAGGTCGACATACGACAATTGGGGATATTGCACTTGTACAGCTACGTGTCGCTCCATGAATCTCTCTAAAGTGTAGTACTATCCGACCGATTCATCGAGTCCTGCTTTGATGTTCTCCGCAATCCATCGTATCTTTAAGGAGTATCCACGCAACTGTACCAACAGGAGGTACGCATGAACATTGTTGAACTATTGAAGACGTCGTTTACTCGACTCAAAGACAATCCCGTGATCTTGGTTCCGATTCTCGCAATCAGTGTCGTTTTGGCAATTCTTTCGCTCTTGCTCATTGGATCGATGGTGCCGCAAATGGGCCCCTTTCAAACCGACACCGCGGTAAGCGCGGAGCAGGCGATGGGATTTGCGGGCATGGCGCTGGGAAGGTTTATCACCCTCATGATCATCGGCTCGATCGTCGGGCTTCTCGGACACGGTATGACGGTGCTCATGGCCAATGACGCACTCGCCGGTAATCCGGTGAGTCTGAAGGATGCATGGAACCGTACCTCGACTCGAATCGTGGCGTTGGTTCTGACATCATTGCTGGTAGGGATCCTCGTTTCCCTTGGGTTCATCCTACTAGTCATTCCCGGAATCATCTTAGCGTTTTTTCTGATGTTTACGTTTGTGGCCTTGATGCTGAACGACAGCAATCCCCTGCAGGCGGTGGGACGCAGTTTCCAGGTAGTGAAGCAGAACTTCGCCTCCGTATTCGTGTTCTTTCTGATTCTTATCGCCCTGGGACTCCTGGTTTCGGTGGTCAATATGGTAATCGGTCTGATTCCGGTACTCGGGTCGATTTTGGCCGTGATTATCGGATCGGTGTATGCAACATTCGTGTCGGTCTTTGTGGTGGCGGTGTTTAACCAGCTCACCGCGCACGATGGAGAGGCCCCCGAGCCGGAAGTGTAGGGCGCGCCCAAACCGTTCCGAGATTCGGTGCGGTGTTACCCACGGTGGATTCTTCCGAGTTTCACTCGGGAGAATCCCCACCACGAGATCGCGATACCCACCAGGCTTGCACCGAGAATCGGCCACAGCACCGCCCGATACGACCCAAAGAGATCGTTGAGTCGTCCCGAATACAGGGTTCCCAATACCGCACCCAGTCCGTACGCTTGGAATACGATCCCGTAGTTCTGCGCGTATGATGCCGCGCCGAACAGCACCGCCGTCGCCGCCGGCGCAATCGCCAACCATCCCCCAAGTAGCAACCAGAAAACAGAGAAGGCAGCGACAAAGCTCACCAGGGAATTCCCCGTATCCATGATGAGGGTGATTGACGCGAGAGTAGTGAGGATGAACGCCGATATCGCGGTGCGCCGAAGCCCTAGATGGTCGGTCAGAAACCCAAAGAGGGGACGGCCGAGTCCGTTAAAAATCGCCAAGACTGATACGGCTAATGCAGCAGCACCACCGGAGAGCCCCACGATTCGCTGTGCCCAGGGCGCGGTTATGGCGATCGCCCCGAGGCCGATGATTGATCCCAGGAGGAGTGCCAGCCACAGGGCATAGAACTCCCGCGTCCGCACCATCAGTCGCGGCGAAACGTCTATTCTGGAGGTGGCGCCCCCGCGCGAGGCAGCGGAACCTGCCCCGGCATCTCCCACCGCGGGCTCCGGCATGTGGAATGAGGCTGCCAGAGCCGGGATGAGAACTGCGAACGTGGCGCCAAGAATTCGAAACGCCGCGCGCACTCCCATGTGCTCAATGATCAATTCGGCTACAGGAGCGGTGACGAACGGCGACATCCCGAATCCGCCCAGCACCAACCCCATGGCCAGGCCACGATGGCGGGGAAACCACGCATGGGCCATGGTAAGCGGAACCACATATGTCACGCCGACACCCATGCCCCCAAGACCGCCCCAAAACAGTGATACCATCCCCATAGTAGGGGCCCAGGAGCTTACGATCCATCCGCCTCCCAAGAGGAGCCCGCCAAGCAGTGCCGCCCGGCGAGGACCGATCCTCTTCAGAATCAGTCCACCGATCGGCATCGTCATCGAGAAGACGGCGATCATAATCATGTAGGGGAGCCCGCTTGCTACGGAGCCTACCGCGAAGTGTGATTCCAACGGAACACGAAACACGCTCCAGCTGTACACCGTCCCGAGACACATATTGAGAACCATCCCCAGAGCCAGGTAGACCCGGGGATGCGTCGCTTTATCGGTCATGGACCGAGATTATCAAGACAATCGCGGCTACTCAAGCGGGGAGGCAATCGATTAGGTATCCATAGCCCGAAACAAATCTACCATTTCCAGAGCCGCTTCGGCAGCTTCCCACCCTTTGTTGCCCGCTTTGGTACCGGCGCGTTCCACCGCCTGTTCGATCGTATCGGTGGTAAGCACGCCGAACGTCACCGGAACCCCCGTTTCCATCCCGATGGCGGCAACGCCCTTACTCACTTCGGCGCTAACGTATTCAAAATGGGGAGTGCCCCCGCGAATCACCGCCCCCAGACAGATTACTCCATCGTAGGAATGGGAGGCGGCGGCGCGCTTGGCGGCGATGGGAATTTCCCAGGAGCCGGGGACCCGGATAATGGTGAGATCGTTGGAACTGGTTCCGTGGCGTTGTAAACAGTCTACGGCACCTTCCACCAACCGCTCGGTGATAAGGGAATTGAAACGCCCCACAACCAGCGCGAATTTTCGTCCGGTACCGGTGAGGTTGCCCTCGATCGTCGTAATCGTGTTCATCGTGAATACTCCTTCTCTCGCGGGGCGATGTGCCCCATTCGTTCAAATTTGGTGGCCAAATAGCCCACATTATGCTCACTCTGTCCCACGTGCAGTGGAATTCGTTCGGTGACGGTGATTCCCGCCCGCTCCAAGGCGTGAACCTTGTCAGGATTGTTCGTCATAAGGCGCACGGATCCGTATCCTCGGTGCCGGAGGATCGCCGCGGCGCTCCCGAACCGCCGGAGGTCACCGGCATGCCCCAGGGCGAGGTTCGCCTCAAGGGTGTCCATTCCCTGATCCTGCAGCGCGTAGGCGCGGATCTTCTCAAAGAGCCCGATTCCACGTCCCTCCTGCCGGAGATAGACCAGGGCCCCGCCCTCTCGAGCGATCCGTTCCATCGCCGTTTCCAATTGCGCGCCGCAATCACACCGGGAGCTGTGCAGCGACTCCCCCGTGAGGCACTCGGAGTGGACCCGAACCACCGGCTCCGCTCCCGCAGGTACGGCACTCTCAAGTATCGCTCCTTCCGGTGTCCCGGGGTCGCCCGTGTGAAACACAGTCATCCGGAATAATCCATGCGCGGTGGGGAGATCGGCGGTATCGGAACCGGTCAGCGGAATATCGCCCACGGCGTCGCGGTAGGCGATGACATCGTCTACGGTAATGAGCGGCATATCCCACGCTTCAGCGAGACGCTCCAACTCTGGTCCGCGCGCCGCCGAACCATCCTCCGAGAGGACCTCACAAATGAGCCCCGACGGTTCCAGCCCGGCCAGCCGCGTCAGATCTACCGCCGCTTCGGTGTGGCCGGTACGCTCAAAGACCCCTCCGGGACGCGCCACGATGGGGAACACGTGCCCCGGTCGGCGCAGGTCTTTCGCCGACGAGCCGGGGTCGGCCAGCACCGCGGCGGTGGCGGCACGATCCGCGGTAGAGATCCCGGTGGTCGTGCCCGCTACGGCATCTACACTGACGGTAAACGCCGTCCCCAGGCTCTCGCTGTTCACCGCGGATTGCGGCGGCAGTTCCAGCCGTTCCGCCGCAGCCGCCGTAATCGGCTGGCATACGAGTCCCCGCGCGTGGGTCACCATAAAATTGATCATCTCGGAGGAGGCCAGGGACGCCGCCCCCACCAGATCGCCTTCGTTCTCGCGGCCCTCGTCGTCGCGGACGAGAATCAGTTTTCCCTGTGCCAGGCGCTCCAGGGCGACCTGCACGGTATGTAGTCGGTTGGTACCGGTGTCTTGATTGTTTTGCACCTCATTGCTCCTTGTCTTTTGCGTCATCGTTAGTATCCCAGTCCCCGCAGGCGCTCTTCGGTGAGGCCGGTATGGGCGGAGCCGGACGGGGTGTCACCAGA
>JBMCMH010000009.1:0-37964 GCA_048614515.1 Alkalispirochaeta sp.
CCGGCAACCGCGATGTTTCGTATCTTGTCCGTGGTAAACGCCATGAACGCTCCTTCACTGTGATATGTGAGCGTCTATTCTCAAATGGGTCCGAACGGTTGTCAAGTGAAAGGTGGACGGCGCAGCAGTTCTCATTTTGGGGTCAGGGACACGCTGCCGGCCGCCCAGATGGAACGGGACGGCCTACATCTGCTTATCACTGGGGGCGAAATGAGAAAACTCCATCGCGTAGTTCCCTCGGCCCTGGGTGGTACTCCTGAGTGCGGTGCTGTAACCAAACATCGACCGCAACGGCGCCTCCGCTGATATCTGCTCCGTGTTCGGTCTGCTCTCCACCGCGTGCACGAGGCCACCTCGGGTGGTGATTCCACTGATCACGTCGCCCATGAATTCCTTGGGAGTAAGCACCGAAACGTTCATGACCGGTTCCATCAACTGGGCGCCGGCAGCACTACAGGCATTATCAAACCCAACAGACGCAGCAGCTTCAAATGCGAACTCCGTGGCGGTCAGATCGTCAAAATCTGCGGCTACCAGCTCTACCCCGATGTCAATAGCTGGATATCCCCACCGAATGCCGGAGTTGAACGCCGCCGTGACCCCGCGTTCTACCGCAGCTGCCAGCGGTTGTGGGAGTTGCTCGGCGGGGAGGACGTTCTCGAAGTGGTTGCCGGTCCCGCGATCCCGAGGAAACACGCGCAACGTAATATCGGCGCGGTTTTCTTTGCCTCCCATGACACGATCAAACCGTTCGCGATGCACCTGCTCGGACGTGATCGTCTCGCGGTAGGTAACCTGCGGGTTTCCAACCTTTGCGTTGACTTTGTAGTCCGAGACGACTCGCGTAACCAACACGTCCAGATGCAGTTCCCCCATACCGGAAATGATGAGCTCTCCGGTGTCTTCATCTTCACGCCAGAGGAAGGTCGGGTCTTCTCGGGTAAGGATCGCTAGGACCTCTTTCAAACGGTCCCGTTCACTCAGCGTCTGCGGCTCGATCGCCACGGAGATCACCGGTTCGGGAAAATGCATACGCTCTAACACCAGCGGAAGACCCTCACTGCCGATGGTATCGCCGGTTTGCGCCAATTTGAATCCCACCACTACCGCAATGTCGCCCGCCTCAATTCGATCGACTTGCTCGGTTCTGTTGGCGTGCATCCGAAGAATCCGGTTGACCCGTTCCCGCTTGCCCTGATTATGGTTGAACACAGCGGTGCCCGATTTGAGTGTTCCCTGATACATACGAACAAACGAATAACTTCCTGAGTCACGATCTGCCTGAATCTTGAAAACCATGCCCACCGCTTGTCCATCGTCGGTTCGGGCTACATCGACCAATTCCCCGGTCTTTGGATGGTGTCCCTGAATCGGCGGCAACTCCTCTGGAGCGGGAAGAAAATCAACGATCGCATCCATCAACGGTTGAACGCCGATGTTTCTGAGACTGGCACCGACATGGACCGGGAAAAGCGTCCGACTGAGCGTCTGTTCTCGAAGTACCTTCTTAATGAGCTCAGGCGGGACATCCTGCTCCTCCAATACGAGTTCGGTGATCTCATCGGAGTGCGTCGACACTGCATCGAGGAGCTTCTCACGCCACTCCCGAGCAAGCTCCTGCAGCGATTCGCGGATGGGATGCATTTCATACGACCGTCCGTGGTCATCCTCATGCCAGCGCCGCTCCTCCATCGTGAACAGGTCGATGACGCCTTCGAACTCATTCTCGCGCCCGATCGGTAACGAAAGGGCTACCGGCTCCGCCGCGAGCTTATCCTTGATCTCGCGAAGAACTTCAAAATAGTCCGCGCCGATTCTATCCATCTTGTTCACGAATCCAATGCGAGGCACGTTGTACTCGTCGGCTTGGCGCCAGACCGTCTCCGATTGCGGTTCCACGCCTCCCACGGCACAGAATACTGCTACTGCGCCGTCGAGAACCCTCAGGCTGCGCTCTACCTCAGCGGTGAAGTCAACATGTCCAGGAGTATCGATAATGTTGATCTTGTGGTCACGCCAAAACGTGGTGGTCGCCGCGGACGTGATGGTAATACCGCGGTTCTGTTCTTGTTCCATCCAGTCCATCGTCGCGGCACCATCGTCCACCTCGCCGATTCGGTGAGACTTGCCGGTATAGAACAAAATGCGTTCCGTAGTTGTCGTCTTGCCCGCGTCGATATGGGCCATGATTCCAATATTACGTGTCTTGTCTGCCATAATTTTCGAAGCGGAGCATACCACACTGGAGCACTTCGTGACACCTCCCCGCGTATTGACACGGACCCGGGCTCCTGCTATCTTCTCGCTACCTCGGGCGAATAGCTCAGCTGGGAGAGCGCCTCCCTTACAAGGAGGATGTCGGGGGTTCAAATCCCTCTTCGCCCATGGCCCCGCGGAATCTTTGGTTTCGCGGGGTTTTTTTTTCCCAGGGAGCGAGGGAATCTCCCGGGCGCAGGTATCCATGCCGCCCAGAGGGGGCCGTTCGTTGACACGCTATCGGAGAGTTCGGATACACTACCGTCCGGTATGGAACATGCGAATACGGTGCGTATTCTCGGGCACCGCGGCGGAGCGGGTGGCGCGTATCCAGAAAACTCGATCCCCGCGTTTCGCCGTGGCCTGGAGGCAGGTGCCCAGGGCGTTGAGTTTGACGTCCACCTGAGCCGGGATAACCGCGTCATCGTCATCCACGATCCCCGCATCGATCGGGTGTCGGTAGGGTCCGGTCAGGTAGCGGACCTCGGAGCGGCGGAGTTGCGACGATTCGCCCTGGTGGATGGTGCCGGGACGCCGCATGTTGATGTGCGAATTCCCGTCCTGGAAGAGCTCATTGAGGCACTCGGACCGGTTCAGTTGAACATCGATCTGAAAACCGCGGAAATTGGTCTAGCCCGGGCGGTCGCGGATATCGTGCGCAGATACGATGCGGTTGAACGCACCGTTGTCGCCAGTTTTATCCCAGAAGCGATACGTTTCTTTCGTTCTATCGCTCCGGAAATCGCCACCGCCACCCACCCCGGGGAGGTGCGATCTCTCGTTCGGGCGCGCTGGTGTCGGGACCGGATCGAGGTCCGAGCAAAACGAGCTCAAATACCCGCACGCCACCGGCTGCTTCCGCTGGCTACCAAAGGTTTTATAAAATACCTCCACACACAGGACCTTGCAGTCGATGTGTGGACGGTGAACAATTGGCGACTGGCCCTACAATTGGCATACAACGGCGTAGACGGTCTCGTAACCGACGATGTAGCGAGCATACGGAGCGCATTGATATCAGGAGGAATACTATGACCACGCATGATATCGTCCGGTTTTTGGACGAGGGCGTTAGTAGCTACCATGTTGCCCAATCGGTGGCGGCTCGGTTGCGGGAAACTGGATTTCGCCCCCTTCCGTTGGGGGACCGCTGGACGATCTCCCCGGGGGAGGCGGTCTTCGTGGAACAGGGTGGCTCGGTGGTGGCGCTGAGAGTGGGAAGTGCCCCGATCGAATCCCACGGAGTCGTGCTCCTGGCCGCACACACCGATAGTCCGGGACTACAGCTCAAACTCCACTCCGCGGCCTTTGCTGATGGATTGGTACAGGTGCCTGTGGAGGTCTATGGGGGGCCCATACTTGCATCCTGGCTGGATCGAGATGTAGCGCCGGCGGGCCGAATCGTAGTTCAGGAACCCGGGGACCGGCTCAGAACGATCTTGGTGGCGGGGAAGCGGCCTGTAGCGACAATTCCTAACCTGGCAATCCACTTGAATCGTGAAGTAAATGACGGTGTTGCCTATAATCGGCAGGACCATTTAAAGGCGCTGTTTGGACCGGGAGAACCGGACGGTCCGGAAGACTCCGCCCCAGCCTGGCTATACCGTCGCGTGGCGGAACTTGCCGGAGTGAGCCCTGATGCAATTATAGACGCGGAACTCTTCCTGGTTCCTACGGAACCGGCTCGCCTCCTGGGAGAGGGTGGGTTACTCGCGAGCCCGCGGATTGACAACTTGGCTGGTACTTTTTCCGTCTTGCAGGCGATCTCCCGCCAGTCACAACCGTCGACCCACACCCAGGCTGCAGTGTTCTTTAATCATGAGGAGATTGGCAGCTCCACCAATGTGGGAGCCGCCGGGGCGCTGTTGGAATCAGTGCTCCGGCGGGCCGTGGGCGCACTCACCGGCGACGGCGCCAACCTCGACCAGGTGTTGGCGCGCTCGATCCTGGTGTCCAACGACGCCGCCCACGCGCGGCACCCCAACTACGCCGATAAGCATGACCCGGGATACGCTCCGGTGCTCGGCGGCGGACCGGTGATAAAGAAGAGCGCCATCTGGCGCTATGTGGGCGACCTCTCTGCAGCGGGGTGGTTCTCGACGATCTGTGACCAGGCGGACGTGCCGGTGCAATACCTGCAAAACCGCTCCGATATCCGGGCCGGCTCAACGATCGGCCCTGCCGTTGCCACCCGCCTGGGACTACGCGGACTAGATGTGGGGATTCCGATACTCGCCATGCACTCCGCCCGGGAACTTGCGTCCACCGTCGATGTCGATTACATGACCAAAGCGCTCCGAGCGCTTCTCTCGAGGAACAACGATGAAATACTTGACCCTGATTCGGCACGGTAAATCGGACCATACCGCCGCGGGAACAACCGACCATGATCGTGCGCTGAACGATCGCGGCCGTCGCGACGCACCGATCATGGGTGCACGGCTCTCAGCTCAGTTTTCGAGGCCCGACATCATACTGGCAAGTTCCGCGACCCGCGTCAGAGAGACGGTGCACGGGCTCGCGGCGGGTGGCGCGGCCGGCACCGATCGCGTGACCGAATACCACGAAGCTCTGTACCTTGCGGAGGCGGAGGTAATCTGGGATTTCGCGGCATCGGCACTAATGGAGGATGATGAAGTGTGGCTGGTGGCGCACAATCCCGGAATCACGGAAGCGGTTGAACAGCTGTGTGGCGCCCGACTGGAGAACGTACCAACCCTCGGCGTCGCCCGCATCGCGTTCGAAGAAGTGGTGGTGGAGAGCGCCAATGGGACATTAGTCTTCTTTGATACCCCCAAGAGTAGATGACATGGATATTTCAATTGTGCTTGTTGAGCCGGCCCGTCCGGGCAATGTAGGCGCCGCGGCGCGGGCCATGAAGACGATGGGCTTCACGGATCTGCGAATCGTGGGGGCCCCCGATATTGCTCTCGAGCAGGAGGCAAGAGCGTTTGCTCACGGCTCCACCGATATACTCGCCGCGGCGCGCCCCTTCCGGGCGCTCTCGGAAGCACTCTCCGATATTGACCTTGCAGTGGCAACCACCGGTCGCCGCCGTGGCAAACGTAGTGATTATTACACCCCCGATCAGCTTCGGTCGATGCTTGTAGACGAAGAGCGGGGGTCGGCGATCGCCCTGGTCTTTGGGCGGGAGGAGAGTGGGCTTTCCAACGAGGAACTCTCACAATGCCAGATAGTGAGTCTCGTTCCCATGCGGGAGCCGTATCCCTCGCTCAACCTGGGACAGGCGGTCATGGTCTATACCTACGCGCTCTCGTCTCTCCAAATGTCCGTGGCGCAGCCCCACCACCGAGAGGCGGATCCCGCCAGCGTTCACGCCTTGGTAGACAAAGCACAGGAGGTTCTCCCGTACTTGGGCTTCGATCCAGGGCGAGCGGTCTATCACCGGATGCTGGAACGAATCGGCGCGGCCGGCCGCATCGACGTACACTTAATGCATTCACTGCTCAAAGCGATCGAGATCCACATCACCAATCACCGCTGAGGAAACCGCCTGCCACAAAGAGGTCTGGGGAAATCGAGCCCGGCACGGTATCTCGACCGGATGCACCGGATGCGGGAACTTGACCGTGTATGCTAACAGCGCGATGCCCCCATCCCGCAGGGGGCGGCGGGCGCCGTATTTCGTATCGCCCACAACGTGCCACCCGCGATGCCCCAACTGCGCCCGAATTTGGTGATGACGGCCCGTCCGCAACCGAATCAGGAGGATTGTGTGGTGTTGGGTAGATCCAATCGTTTCATAGGTGAGTTCCGATTGCTTTCCCGCGGGATCGATGCGACTTCGGTTGCCGGATTTATCCACCGCGATCCGATCATTGAGCGTTCCTGATTGGGGACTCGGCGGCGTGTCGACCACTGCGATGTACTCCCGCGTCATGTGGCCGTCCTGAAGGTGGCCGTGAAGCCGAGAAAAGACCTCTGCAGTCCGCGCCCACACCACCAGCCCGGCTACCGGCTGATCGATTCGGTGCACCGGTTGAAGGCGGGGTTCTCGGAGAAACGTTCGCCAGTAGTGCGCCAGCGACTTCTGATCCGCCCGTCTGCCGGCAACAGCCTCCCCAGAGGATTTATCAATCACCAGTACGCTACTATCGAGATATACCAAGCGGCTCATGATCTCACTATACATCAATACACATCTGTAGAAAAACGGCCGATACTGTACGTGTGAAGGTTGTGCAGATTACCGATGTACACGTAGATTCCCGGGAACGCGCTCCCGGTGGAGTGGATACCTGGGAACGTGCCTGGTGGGCATGCGGAGCGGCTGCGGAGTTTGATCCTGATCTCGTGGTAATCACCGGCGACGTTGGTCTCCATCTCGGTACGCTCGAAACTTACCGCGAGTATAAGGAGATGCTGCACCACCTTCCGTGCGATTATCTCCTTTTGCCGGGGAATCATGACCAACGGTCCCTCTTTGCTGAGGCCTTTGGGCGACGGTACCAGGGCACGGCGGAATATCCTTGGCTGGACCGGCGGGTCGAAGTGGGGGGACTCACGATGCTCCTCGTTGATACCGCAGATGCTCACGTTCACCCACGGCAGCTCCAGTGGCTCGATTCAATGCTCTCCGAGCAGGCCGCCGCCGCGCAACGAGGAGAAGGGGCGCGGAGGCTCCTCCTCTGGACGCACCACCCGACAATTACCGGGTTTCACCGCTTTATGGATGCGTCGTACCCGTTGGAGAACGCCGCCGAGGTGAGAGAACTTCTCCAACGGTACGGTGACACGCTCGATCTCCACCTCTTTTGCGGACACTATCACTGCGAACATGCACACCAGTGGCACGGTATTCATCAGTACTGCACCCCGGCCACCTATGTGCAACTCGATCCAGAGGCGGATGAACTGTCCATTACCGCCGAGGGACCGGCGATTCGCGTGATCGACCTGCCCCCGGTGGCGGATGTGCAGACGGTGGTTGTATATCGTTCGTCGGACGATGTCTGACCGGTCAGCCCCCGAGATAAACCGCTCCGCCGTCGATCTGGTGATCCACACGCTCCGTGCCGGACCGGTACGTGAGCCCCGCGAGGTTGATCGAATTTACCGTCGACTTCTGAGAGAAGTTCATCCCGATCGCTTTGGAGACGACGGGACGCTTTTCCGGTACGTCCGCGAGCAGTTTTCCACACTCCGGGCCGAGTGGGCGTTGGCGCGGGCCCGGACCGAAAGCGCCGCCTCGGTAGACCGCACGCGGATACTGGTGGAGCTGGGGCTGTCCACCGAATTGTCCGCGCGACCGGCCCTTCTGGCGGCCCTCTACCGCTTCCGCGCATTGGGGCTGGCTCACTATCGCGTGCGCTCGCGGCCCGCACTGCGGGCCCGCAACACCCAGGTTATTCGGAGCGTGGTGGTGTGGGCGTATGAGTATGATCCCGCATTCGTACCGTTGTTCTATAAATTCCTCAGAAACCAAGGTAATTTCTCCCTGTCTGAACGATACGCACCGCTCTACGGTATGGTACGCAAATTGGTACTCCAGGGTCTTGATGGACTTATTCGCTACCAAGATCGTCCCCGCCGGGCTACCGCGGAGATCGCGCATGATAAGATTCGATACGCGTTAGAGATTTCGCGAGAGTACAACCGGGACCCGGCGTTCTCCGCGGTCCATGGCGTTGCGAGATGGATTGAGAAGGAGCTTGGGGCACCACCGGAACCGATCGGCCTCGACCGATAGTCGCGGTTTTCAACCGTGGGTGTTTACGCTATTCTATGGCAATGGCAACACCTAATCGAGCCGAGGCGCTCAGCCTTCTTGAGCAGTATACCAAAACGGATAATCTTCGAGCCCACGCGAAAGCGGTGGAAGCGGTTATGCGACATTTTGCCGAGCGCTACGGCGAGGATCCTGAGAAGTGGGGCATCATTGGATTGGTTCACGACCTTGACTGGGAAATGTTTCCCGATGTGCATTGCACCAAAACCACCGAGATCCTTCAGGACCACCAGTGGCCGGAAGAGTACATTCGGGCGATTCGCAGTCACGCCTGGGGAATATTCACCGACGACAAGCCGGAACATCCCATGGAGAAAGTCCTGTACACGATCGATGAGCTCACCGGACTCATCACCGCTACGGCTCTCGTACGGCCATCAAAGAGCATCCTTGATATGAAACCAAAATCCATAAAGAAAAAATGGAAAGAGAAGAGCTTTGCTGCCGGTGCAAACCGGGAGCTTATAGCCTCCGGTGCCGAGATGCTGGGAGAACCGCTTGACGACGTAATCGCCGAGACGTTGATCGGAATGCAGTCGGTTGCGGAAGAGCTGGGCCTGGCGGGAGAGGGGACGCAAGATGCCGTTTCTTGAAGTTCGCACCAATGTGACGCTGGACACCTCCCAGACTGAGCGATTTCTCAACGTTGCCACGGAAACGGTTTCCGAGCTACTCGGCAAGCCGGCATCATATGTGATGGTGGATGTTTCGGCAAATCGATCAATGGTCTTCGCGGCACACGATAGCCCGTTATGTTTCATGCGGTTAGCGAGCATTGGCCTTCCGGAGGAACGAGCAGGTGATTTCAGTTCCGCGTTGTGCTCGCTCGCGCAGGAGCAGCTGGGCGTTTCTCCCGATCGAGTCTATATCGAGTTTTCATCACCCCCACGCCATCTCTGGGGGTTTAACAGCGGTACCTTTGGCTAAGTCGAGAGACGGCTCAGCCGACACCTCAGAGGAGATCAGATAAATGACCTCGGATAACACCGAATACTCGGATAGCACCGGCCTCGACTTTGTGCGAAGTGCCGTAGCGCAAGACCTGGCGGCGGGAAAAAACGGCGGACGAGTCCACACGCGGTTTCCACCGGAACCCAATGGGTATCTGCACATCGGCCACGCAAAGTCGATTGTATTGAATTTCGGCATCGCGGAAGACTTCAACGGCCTATGCAACCTGCGCTTTGACGACACCAACCCGGCGCGGGAAGAGGTTGAATACGTAGACTCAATACAAAACGATATCCGGTGGCTCGGCTTTGATTGGGGAGATCGGATGTTTTACGCCTCCGACTATTTCGAGCAACTGTATGAATGGGCGGAATTTTTGATAACTCACGGATATGCGTATGTCGACGAGTTAGACGCCGAGCAAATTCGTCTCTATCGAGGAACACCCACGGAGCCGGGAAGGGACAGCCCGTGGCGTAACCGGCCCGCTCCTGAGAGCCTTGATCTGTTCCGCAGAATGCGGGCAGGGGAGTTCGCTGATGGTGCGCTCATCCTTCGTGCCAAGATCGATATGGCGCACCCCAATATCAATCTGAGAGACCCCGCGTTATACCGTATTCGACACGTGACGCATCATAGAACCGGCGACTCTTGGTGCATCTATCCAACCTATGATTTTGCGCACGGCCAGTCCGATGCGATCGAAGGCATTACCCATTCCATTTGTACCTTGGAGTTTGAAAACCATCGTCCACTCTACGATTGGTTGATTGAGAAACTGCCGGTCCCGTCTACACCACGGCAGATCGAGTTTGCCCGCCTCAATCTAACCTACACCGTCATGAGCAAACGCAAACTGCTTCGGCTTGTACAAGAGGGGTTTGTGGACGGCTGGGACGACCCGCGCATGCCGACAATCAGTGGTCTACGGCGACGAGGATATACTCCCGATGCAATTCGCAATTTTTGCCGACGGATCGGCGTCTCCAAAACGAACAGTATGGTGGACCTGGCTTTGCTCGAATTCAGCCTCCGAGAAGACTTAAACCCCAAGGCGCATCGGTTTATGGCGGTCACCGATCCGGTAAAGCTTACCATCACCAATTGGCCGGAGGGATCGGTGGATTGGTTTACCGCCGAGAACAATCCGGAAGACCCGTCGGCGGGGAACCACTCAGTTCCATTTACCGGAGAGCTGTACGTTGAGCGAGATGACTATATGGACGACCCTCCACGAAAATGGTTTCGGTTGGGTATCGGCCGGGAGGTTCGTCTGAAATACGCCTATTTTGTAACCTGTACGGATGTGGTTCGCGACGAGCATGGCACGGTTACTGAAATTCTCTGTACCTATGATCCCGCATCGCGGGGTGGAGACAGTCCGGATGGGCGCAAAGTGAAAGGCACCCTGCACTGGGTATCGCGCCCACACGGAGTTCCGGCGGAGTTCAGATTGTATGAACCGTTGTTTACCGCAGAAGACCCCGATGACGTGACGGAAGACCAAGACTTCACTGAGCTTCTCAATCCTGAGTCTATTGCCATCCGGCGAGGGGTTCTCCAACCGGCGGTGGCAGAGCGACTTCCCACTGATCCGGTGCAGTTCCTACGGCTTGGATATTTCTCTTATGATCCGCGCGTTTCCACCGCGGAAATGCCGGTGTTCAATCGCGCGGTAACATTGAAAGACAGTTGGGCCCGCGTTGTCCGTAACCGCCGCGAGAATGAATAACACTATGCGCGCTGCTCCTCTCACCCTCGGGCCGGATTCGTGGATGACGCGGGCGGACATGCTGCGGGTGGCTCTGTACCCCACCGCCTGCGAGATTAAGACACCCCCAGAATCCGCCGATGTCCTGGACCACGCGTTGGCTCGGGGCGCAACGGTCTACGGCCACAGCACCGGATATGGCGCACTGGCCTCCTTCTCGAGTGATTCTGAGAGTCCGCGCCACCAGATGCATCTCATCGCTCATCTGGCTACTGGGAGCGGTCCACCCTTTGATACCCGGGTGGCCCGGGCGCTCACGTTTGACCGACTCGTGACGCTCAGCAAGGGCCGAAGCGCCGCGGGTGCGGAATTGCTTGATTATTTGTCTCGCCTGCTCGCCACGGATGCGGCACCCTGTATTCCTCGATTCGGTTCGGTCGGGGCCAGCGGGGATCTAACACCATTGGCCCACCTCGCCACCGTCATGCGAGGGGAGGGAACCTACCTGCCCGGACGCGACCCTAAGTTACCCCCGTTCCAGTTTGCCCGCCGCGACGCGCTGGCCTTGGTAAAT
This sequence comes from Alkalispirochaeta sp., assembly GCA_048614515.1. Classification (GTDB taxonomy): domain Bacteria; phylum Spirochaetota; class Spirochaetia; order DSM-27196; family Alkalispirochaetaceae; genus Alkalispirochaeta. Next base: position 11,242 of record JBMCMH010000009.1, read on the forward strand.
GGAACGAGTGCCAGCACCGGCTTAGCCGTGCTCGGGTGGTGGGACGTGGCGGCTCTTGTACCGCTACTGATACAATCTATGGCGTTGATGGTGGGAGCGCAGCAACTCGCCCGCGGAGCATACGCGGAGTCGCTGCATACATATCGGGGACAGCCGGGACAGACGGCAATAGCAACAGCAATGAGAGAGGCGTTGACCTCGGTCGAGAACCGGTCGGAACCAATTGATGGTGCGGAATCTTCCGCGCACCGTCTCCCTACGGCGGATCTCCACCACGAGGAGACGTTGCAGTCGGCGTATAGCTTTAGATGCATCCCACAAGTACTGGGTCCTACCGTGGAGATGTTGTGGCACACCGGTGATACCCTTGAACGTGAAATCAATGCGGTCACGGACAATCCTGTCTTTGAGGCGCCGGATCGCGTGCATCACGGCGGCAATTTTCACGGTCAGGTTATCGCTCAGGCGTGCGATAGTCTCGCCTTAGGGGTGGCGAATCTTTCGATTCTTCTTGACCGGCAAATCGCGCGCATCACCGATCCCCTGCTCAATCACGGCTTGCCACCATTTCTTACGGGGGATTCGGCCGGTGCCCACTCCGGGTTCATGGGAGCGCAGGTGAGCGCTACGGCATTGACGGCAGAGCTTTCCGCCTCGGCGCAACGTCGGTATCTCCTGCAGAGCAGGTCCACCAACGGTGCCAACCAAGACGTCGTAAGCATGAGTACCCTCGCCGGAGTCGCGCTCTACGAAAGTCTGCCTCGGTTGCGAGAATTGGCCGCGATCCATCTCTTGACTGCCGTCCAGGCGGCAGAGCTTGCCGGAATCACTGCCCATCCGAAACTGCGAGGATGGATTCGCCGCACATCTCCCTTCCTGACCGGAGATCGAGCGCTGAGCGCAGATATTCAAAATATCGCGCGGGGGCTCTCGTGGATCACCGATCGCCCCGAGGACGGGGCTCCGGCGGACCGCACGTTTCTCGGTCCGCCGTACCCATCAATATGGAAGACGCTCTTCCCTCATACTCCGGACCCAACCGGGATAACGCAGCAGCGGTAAGCACTTAGCTGGTTACCGCGCCGGTACTGGCCGAGCTGCATAACTGTCCAAATTTCCAGATTGCACCTCGCGTGTACTTGCTCGGTTTGGGGGTCCATGTGGCACGCCGTCGATTCAACTCATCCTCGGCAACATCAACGGAGAGTACCTTTCGTTTGGTGGATACCGTGATAATATCACCATCCTGAACGAGCGCGATCACTCCACCAACTTGCGCCTCTGGGGCCACGTGACCCACGACCATGCCGTGCGATCCCCCGGAAAATCGCCCATCGGTAATGAGCGCAACATCTTTGCTGAGTCCTGCTCCGGCGATCGCCGCAGTGGGGCCCAGCATTTCCCGCATGCCTGGACCGCCTTTTGGACCTTCATATCGGATCACGATCACGTCGCCCTTCTTGATCTCATCATTCAAGATCGCCGCGAGCGCATCTTCCTCTTCTTCGAAGACCCGAGCAGGGCCGGTGTGCTCAAATTCGTTGAGACCACACGTCTTCACCACCGCTCCCTCTTCAGCGAGATTCCCGTGTAGAATCGCTACGGGACCGCGCGCTTGTTCCGGATCGTCAAAAGAATGCACCACATCCTGCCCGTCGAGTTTGACCTGGACATCGGCCAGGTTCTCAGCTACCGTCTTTCCCGTAACGGTGAGACAGTCCCCGTGGAGCAATCCCTCGTCAAGAAGCATCTTCATCACCATCTGGACGCCTCCGACCTCGAAGAGATCCTGCATCACGTAGCGGCCGGCGGGTTTCATGTCGGTGAGAATTGGAGTGGTATCATAGAACCGGTTGAACTCATCGATCTTAAGATCTACGTCCACTTCGTGCGCCAGCGCTAACAGATGGAGCACGGCATTTGTACTTCCTCCGAGCGCCATCATCACCCGAATAGCATTCTCGAAGGCGTGCTTGGTCATGATATCTCGCGGAGTTATATGTTCCTTGATACAGTGCATCAATGCATCCGCACTGGCCTCTTGTACCCAGGTACGAAGGGGGTGCACGGCAGGGACTGAAGCGTTGCCGGGAATACCGATCCCGATCGCTTCCATCGCGGAGGCCAGGGTGTTGGCGGTGTACATACCCCCACACGCGCCGGCGCCGGGGCACGCGGCCGCTTCAATCCCGTGACGTTCTTCCTCAGTAATCTTTCCGGCAGAGTACGCCCCAACCGCCTCAAAGGCGCTTACGATATCGATGTCGCGTCCCTTATACTTCCCCGGAGCTATCGATCCCCCATACACAAAAACCGAGGGAACGTCCATGCGCGCCATGCCCATGACGGTACCGGGAATCGTCTTGTCACACCCCCCAATACCAAGGAGTGCGTCCATCTGGTGGCCGTGTGCATCGAGCTCGATTACATCGGCAATCGTATCTCGGGATACCAATGAGGCCTTCATCCCCTCATGACCCATCGCCTCACCATCCGTTACCACGAAGGTGTGAAAGTTCATCGTCATGGCGCCCAAGTCTCGGAGCCGATGCTTCGATATCTGGGCTAGCTCATCATGATGCACGTTGCATGGGCTGACATCACTTCCGGCGCTGGCGATTCCCACGATCGGTTTGGTGAAGTCATTGTCTCCGAATCCAACTGCTCGCAACATCGCCCGATTTGCGGTACGAGATAAGCCTTCGGTCATCACCCAGGATTTCCTGTTCAGTTTTTCTGCCATACTTCCTCCGGAGGTTAATCAGACTGCAAAACCGCTGATGTACGGAATCTTGGATGCCCGATCATCGATCATGTCCAGGTGTGACAGGAGAACGGATGTAGAATCCCAGTTCCCTGCGATCAAGGCACTTCGATACGCCGCCGGCATATCGAACGTATAGGAATCGTCCCCCACGGTCAGAATGGAAGAGGGCAGGTCAAGTGTTACGTAAATCGAGGGATCTTCCTCGATCGTCCGCATGATTTCCTGAACCGTTTCGTGGGGCAGGGTGACCGCAGGTACCCCCATGGCGGTACAATTACCGGCAAAAATCTCGGCAAAGGATTCTCCCACCACCGCTTTAATACCCGCCCGCATCAGCGCCTGCGGCGCGTGTTCGCGGGAAGACCCGCATCCAAAATTCCGGTTCACTACCAATACCGAGGCCCCAGCGAAACGTTCCTCATTAAAGGGGTGCGGCTTTTCGGTGCCATCCGGATTAAATCGTAAGTCATAGAAGGCATACTCTCCGAGGCCGTCAAAGGTAACCACCTTCATGTAACGGGCCGGGATAATCTGGTCCGTATCAATATCATTGCCGGGAATCACCATTGCGGTTCCCTCTACGTGGCTGATCGCCTGCTTAATATCCTGCATACGCACTCGTCTCCTGTTCCTCTTGCTGTACAATCAACGCACCGGTTCCGGTGACGGGACGACTTCACTGACATCGGACACTTCCCCCGTAATCGCCGCGGCCATAACCATGGCAGGGCTCATTAATAGGGTGCGTCCCGAGGGAGAACCTTGACGCCCAATGAAATTACGATTCGAACTGGAGGCCGATATCTCGCGGTCTCGCAGTTGATCAGGATTCATTCCCAGACACATCGAGCACCCTGCTCCCCGCCATTCGAAACCGGCATCACGGAAGATGTCCGGCAGTCCCTCGCGCTCAGCCTGAGCAGCTACCTGTTGGGATCCGGGTACCACAAACGCGCGTACCCCTTTGGCAACTTTGTGGCCTTTGAGGATTCGCGCTGCTTCTCGAAGATCGCTGATGCGGCCATTGGTACAACTGCCGAGGAACGCAACATCGATCTTTTTCCCTTTAATCGGTTCTCGCTCGGCAAAACCCATATGCTTCAGAGCTTTTTCGGCGGTCTCTCGTTGCTCCTCGTCAAGGTCCCGCAGCGACGGAATGCGATCATCCAGAGAGATCGCCTGCCCCGGCGTGATGCCCCACGTAACCATGGGACGGAGCGTATTGGCGTCAAGCTCGTATACGTCGTCGTACTCCGCGTCGGGACCGCTGGCGATGCTTTTCCAGAACTCCACCGCCTCATCGAACGCCTCGCCCTTGGGCGCGTACTGCCGACCCTCGACGTAGTCGAACGTAGTTTGGTCGGGATTCACATAGCCGACGCGAGCGCCGCCTTCGATACTCATGTTGCAAATGGTCATGCGCTCTTCCATGCTCAACGCATGAATCGCTTCACCATTGTACTCGTACGCGTAGCCGATTCCGCCGTTCACGCCGAGATCGGCGATAATCTTCAGGATGATATCTTTCGCGTACACGCCGGGCTGCAACTGCCCTGTTACGTTAATCTTACGCACTTTCGGCCGGCTCAGCGCCATGGTCTGCGTCGCCAGTACATCCCGAATCTGGGATGTGCCGATGCCGAAACCGATCGCTCCAAAGGCACCGTGCGTCGAGGTATGACTATCCCCACAGGCGATGGTCATTCCGGGCTGCGTGAGCCCCAATTCCGGTCCAATAATGTGGACGATCCCCTGGTGATCGGTGTGCAACCCAAAAAACTCTATTCCATGTTTTTCCGTGTTGCGCTCGATCGCTTGCATCATCTCTTCTGCCAGGCGATCTTTAAACGGTCGTTCCTGATTCGCGGTGGGAACAATGTGGTCCACCGTTGCAAACGTACGGTCCGGCCGATGAACCTTCAGGCCTCGCTCTTCCAGCATCTGGAACGCTTGAGGAGAGGTCACTTCGTGAATGAGGTGCAACCCAATCAACAGTTGGTCTTGACCCGACTCCAACGTCGTGACCTTGTGCATATCCCATACCGTGTTAAATAAATTCCGTTTCATCCAGTGCTCTCCGTTACGCGGTCTTTTCACTGCCGCGAGCCATCAGAACCTTGCCGGTTCGTACCAATTCCAGAACAGTGTATCCTTTGAACACGTTAATCACACTGTCAAGCTTCTCACTGGGACCGGTCACCTGAATGGTGAGACTGGTCTCATCAATATCGATCGTGTCACACTTCAGCGCATGCGCCAACTGCAAGAGCTCGCTCCGCTGTTCGTCGGCGCACGATAGTTTGATGAGTGCGAGCTCCCGCTGAATGATATTTTCTCCCGTTCGGTCCGAGGCGTGCACCACGTCAATGAGCTTGTTGAGCTGTTTGAGAATCTGATCCAGCGTTTTCTCGTCCCCGGACGCAACGATGTTCATCATCGAAAAGTTTGGGTCACTGGCGGCTGATACCACCAAACTGTCAATGTTGTACCCGCGACGAGCGAATACGAGAGAAATCCGAATCAGCACCCCCGGCCGGTTTGCAACCAGCAAACTGATCGTGTGTTTTCGATACCCTGTGTCTTGCTCGGCCACATGGGCCATACTCATGTTACTCATTAGGTACTCCCCACCGGTTTCGCCAGTTTTTGCTTCGGTGCTTCCGTCAACATGTCGGAATAGGACGCCCCCGACGGAATCATCGGATATACGTTGTCTTCCTTCGCTACCTCTACATCGATGAGACACGGCCCTTCATTATACGCCAGCGCTGAGCCGATCACTCGCTTCACGTCGGCACTGCGCCGGAGCCGAAACCCCTTCACGCCGAAACTCTCTGCAAGTTTCACGAAGTCCGGATTGCCATGCATATCTACTCCCGACAGTCTGTTTTCAAAGAACAGCTCCTGCCACTGCCGCACCATACCGAGATACGCATTATTGATGATAACAACCTTGAGCGGCAACTTGTTAATGACCGCCGTCGCGAGCTCGTACATCGTCATTTGAAACCCGCCGTCTCCCAGAATCGCCACCACGGTGTCGTCGGGATGGGCGAATTGTGCTCCGATCGCTGCGGGAAGGCCGAATCCCATCGTTCCCGCACCACCGCTAGTGATCCACTGGAACCGATGATCAATCAAATAGTATTGCGCCGCCCACATCTGGTGCTGCCCAACGTCGGTGGCCACATACGCGCGTCCTTCGGTTTGACGGTATATCTCATCAAGGACATGTTCGGCCTTGAGCTTTCCGCTCTTTTTGAACTTGAGGGGATACTCGCGGCGCCATAGTTCTATCTGAGCGAGCCAGTCCGCGGTGTCTCCTGCTTCACTCACCGCGGCGATCTGATCCACCACCAGAGCAGCATCGCCTTCAATCGCCAGATCCATGGGGAGAACCTTTTCGAACTCGGAGACGTCCACGTCGATATGAATTTTTTCTGCATTCGGGCAGAACCGACTGGGATCGCCGACGATCCGGTCATCCCAGCGAGATCCAATGGACATGATGAGATCACAATGTTCCACCGCCCGGTTCGCATACGCCGTTCCGTGCATTCCGAGCATCCCCAGCGACAACGAATGAGACTCAGGAAACCCGCCTTTGCCCAGCAGTGTGTTAACGACGGGAATCTGCATCTTCTCAGCCAGGTACGCAATCGCCTTATCGGCACCGGAAATCACCGCGCCATGCCCAACCAGCAGCACCGGTTTCCGAGCGCGCCCCAGCTTTCGAGCGGCGCGTTCTACCAGCTCGGGATCTCCTTCGCCCGGAACAGTATACCCGGGAAGCTCAAACGTCTCTGTGTAGTCTGTGCTCACCCGTGCGCTGGACACATCCTTGGGGACATCAATCAACACCGGACCAGGCCGGCCGGTCTGACAAATGTAAAACGCTTCCTTCATGATGCGGGGCAGATCCGCCGCGTCTTTGACCAGGTAGGAATGCTTGACTACCGGGTACGAGATTCCCGATACATCTGCTTCCTGAAACGCGTCCATTCCCAGATTCCATGTCGTCTGTTGTCCGGTAATGATGATCATTGGAACCGAATCCATGTGGGCGGTAAGTATACCGGTAATTGTATTGGTAGCGCCGGGACCGGAGGTGACCAATACCACCGCGGGTTTCCCCGTAGCTCGAGCGTAGCCATCCGCCATGTGAGTCGATCCTTGCTCGTGTCTGGTGAGTACGAATTGTACCGGTGAGTCCACGATCGCGTCAAAGATGGGGATAGCCGCTCCCCCGGGATAGCCAAAGATGTACTCGACTCCGTGGTGGTGGATCATGTCAACGATGATCTCGGCACCGGTCTTTTCATACATAACAGAACTCCTTTTCAACGTGCTTACGTCATATTTTCACTCTGTATCGATAAAGTCAAGCCACAGCCGGATCGAACGCCAATTTATCTACGGAAATATCGGTAAGTTGAACATGAATTCAGAAATTCACACATATTTTTTCACGTATTGAACGGTAAGTTTCAGCAATTGTTTTCCAAAAGGTGGGAAGTTTGAACGATCATATGACGAGTCCAGATTCATTCCAGTCCTTTGTTTGTTTTGCAATTCTTTAGTATTTTTCCCGGTATTCGTACGGGTCCATTCTGAAAAGAGGGAGTGAGCAATGGAGATGGCAGCGGTACATCGGGAGACGTTTCGGGAGGGGAGCAAGACATATTTCAACTCAACACGCTTTTTTCCGGAACCTATCCGCACGGATGTGTTCCTGTTATACGGTTTCGTACGGACAGCGGACAATTACGTCGATGCGATCCCTCAAGACGCTGAGGGATTCGAGAACATGGTAGCCACCTATTACGCTGCGCTCTCCGGAACACCGGCCGATGATCCGATCATCGACGGCTTTGTGGAACTTTCACGGCGATACGAGTTTGAAGAGCGGTGGACCGAAGCGTTTCTCAAGGCGATGCGCATGGACTTGTATAAGCGCGTCCATGCAACGTTGGAGGAGTCCCTCGAGTATATGTATGGATCCGCGGAAGTGATTGGATTATTCATGGGGAAGATTATGGGGCTTTCGACAGAAGCTTCTCACGCGGCGCGGCTGCTCGGCCGGGCGATGCAATACATCAACTTCATTCGTGATATCGCCGAGGACAATACATTTGGCAGGACCTACTTGCCGATAACGGAAACCACACTGCCCGATGTGTCACGAGAACATGCTGAAGCTGATCCGGAGGAGTTCAATCGGTTTATCAGAGCCCAATTGCATCGCTATCTCCACTGGCAAGCGGAAGCGGAAGCGGGCTACGATTTGATCCCACGACGCTACCGCATTCCTATCAAGACCGCGGGCGATATGTATAAATGGACGGGCCAGGTAATCTACCAGAATCCCTCCATCGTTTTTGAGCGCAAAGTGAAGCCTCGGAGGAGTCGGATCGTCATGACCGGCCTGTTAAATGCACTCACCTGCTGATTGAAAGGAACTCATGAATAACACCTATCTCACAGAGGCGCGGAGCCTCGTTGCCACCCACCTCGCCGATTACGTTGACGACGCACGAAGAACAACGCTCACCTTCCAGCCCTGGGGCGATGATGTCGCCCGGCGCCTGACTGAGTACGCGCTCCGCGGTAAACTAATTCGCGGCGCCCTCGTGGGGTTTGCGTACCGTCTGTTTCGGGCCACTGAGACTATGCCGCCGGCCTGCATGCAAGCCGGTGTCGCTATGGAATTACTCCAGTCCTTCCTGCTCATTCACGACGACATCATGGACCAGGACGAGCTCCGTCGCGGTGGTCCCGCAATCCATAGCCAGTATCGCGCCGCGGCGCCCGATCACGCCGGCGCAGCGCAGTACGGGCTGTCTCTCGGCATCTGTGCCGGGGACATTTCCGCGTTTCTCGCCATGGAGCGCCTATCAACCATGGAAGCGGAAGATCAGGTACGGAACCGTCTCCTGACACTCGTAGCCAGGGAAATCAGTTTAGTAGGACTCGCGCAAATGCAGGATGTCCACCATGGGTATGTTGATCACGCTGAGGATACAGACATTCTCAACGTGTATACGTACAAGACGGGGCGATACACCTTTAGCCTACCGCTCATGATCGGTGCGATCCTCGCAGGGGCAGACGACGCTGCAGTTGAGGGTCTTGCTCGATTTGGCGAGTGCGCGGGGCGCATCTTTCAGATCCGGGACGACCAGTTGGGACTCTTCGGGACGGGCGATGAAATTGGAAAGCCGGAAGGAAGCGATATTCGGGAAGATAAGAAAACCCCGTTTCGCAACGCCCTCATGAAACGACTCCCTAAAGATTCTCCGGTACGGGACGCCTTCGGCGCTACCTCCCTCACCAGTGCGGAACGGGCCGCCGTACGGGACGCGGTGGAGTACTATGGGATTCAAGCAGCCGTAGACGCTGAAGTGGCGCGCGACGAGCGATCGGCGCGGGCGGAAATTGCCGCCCTGGAACTCTCAGCCGATGGAACACGCGCGCTGGAGGAATTGCTCGAGTACAATCTGAATCGTACGGTGTGAGAGTCATTCACCGCCGTTCGTGAATCATCTCCAGAAAGTAGGAATGAATCCGGTAGTCGCCGGTGAGTTCCGGATGAAAGCTGAGCGCCAAGAGGGAATTCTCTTGAACGAGCACCGGACTGCCTTCAAAACGAGCGAGTACCGTCACGGAGCTTCCCACCGATCGAATGCGCGGGGCGCGAATAAACACGCCCGTCACTGCCTCGGAGCCGAGACTCGGCACCTCAAGGGCGGCCTCGAAGCTGTCTACTTGGCGTCCATACGCGTTGCGCTCGATTTCCATATCCATGAGACCAAGCCGCACTTGATCGCTGCCGGTGATACGCTGCGCCAGAAGAATTGCGCCGGCGCACGTTCCCATGATCGGGAGCTCTCCGGAGGCGTGCTTAGTTTGCACTTCCTGCATCAACCCAAACCGATCCATGAGCATCCCGATCGTCGTGCTTTCCCCTCCGGGAATAACGAGTCCGTCGAGCCCAATCAGTTCCTCCGGTCGCCGTACGGGCCGCGGAGAGACGCCGAGCTCCCGAAACACCGAGATATGTTTGCTAAAGTCGCCCTGAAAGGCGATTACTCCCACAGTGAGCATAGGTTGAGTACGGCGGCGGTGAGCTGCTCACCGCCGAATTGGAGTGAGATTGCCGCTACCAACCGCGAGCGGCGAGGCGCTCTTCCGGCTCCATAGCCGACACATTGATTCCCGTCATCGCTTCACCGATGCCTCGAGAGATTTCCACCAGTTTCTCAGGATCATCCCAATAGGCCACGGCATCCACGATCGCTCGGGCGCGCCGCTGTGGTTCATTAGATTTGAATACCCCGGATCCCACAAAAACCGCCTGCGCTCCCAACTGCATCATAAGCGCAGCGTCCGCTGGAGTAGCAACTCCCCCGGCCGAGAAGTTCGGTACTGGTAGGGTACCGGTTTCCGCAACTTCCGCAACCAAATCATACGGTGCGCCAAGTTCCTTGGCCCTGGTCATGATCTCCCCCGAAGGAAGATTGCGAAGCGCGCGAATTTCCTGGTTAACCGTCCGAAGATGTCGGACGGCTTCTACGATATCCCCGGTGCCCGCTTCCCCTTTGGTGCGAATCATGGCCGCACCTTCTCCGATTCGCCGCAGAGCCTCTCCCAAATTGCGACATCCACAGACGAACGGCGCTTTGTACCCGTGTTTGTCGAGATGAAACTGATCGTCCGCGGGAGTGAGCACCTCGCTTTCATCAATGAAGTCAACTCCCATCGCTTCGAGAATGCGCGCTTCGGAGATGTGCCCGATTCGACATTTTGCCATTACGGGGATAGAAACCGCGTTCTGTATCTCTTCAATCATGGCGGGGTCGCTCATCCGTGCGACGCCACCGTGCGCCCGAATATCCGCCGGCACTCGCTCCAGCGCCATTACCGCCTGAGCTCCCGCATCAGCGGCGATCTTCGCCTGCTCCGCACTCGTGACGTCCATGATCACGCCACCCTTTAACATTTCCGCCAGCCCTATCTTGCTACGCCATGTGGCTGTTTGACGCGTGGACCATAATGAATCGTTCATAGTTACTGAGAAGTTACCCCCCGCCATGACTATCGTCAACGCCCCGGCAGCAGTGTTACACTACATCTATGGCATCCATCGCCGAAAACCTTGATCACATCGTGGAACGCATCCAGCAGGCCTGTCTCACGGTTGGTCGCGCCTCCTCGGAGGTGCGGCTGATGGCGGTCAGCAAGCGACAGCCGGCTGACCGCATCCAGGAAGCGATCTCCCGCGGACTCCGCCTGTTCGGTGAAAGCCGCGTACAAGAGACGGCCGCCCGGTATTCACTGTTTCCTACCGATGCCGAGATCCACCTGATCGGTCATTTACAACGGAACAAAGCTCGTGACGCGGCTCGTCTGTACTCCGCAGTGGACTCGATCGATGCCGAGCGAACAGCGCGAGCACTGAACGAACGGTTGCAGGAACAGCAGCGACAGCTTCCGGTCTTGCTTGAGGTGAATACCTCCGGCGAAACGAGTAAACACGGTGTACACACCTACGAGCAGCTCGTTCAGCTCGTGGAAGCAGTCCTTCCCTTGTCCGCGCTTACCATCCGAGGCCTCATGACGATTGGCCCCATTAGCAGCGATGAACGCGAATTGCGCGGCGCGTTTGCTTCACTGCGGGAGTTTTCCACCCGGCTCAACACCCAGTTTCCCGAACTTACCGCACCGGAGCTTTCGATGGGAATGAGCAATGACTATCACTACGCGGTGATGGAAGGGGCCACCACGGTGCGAGTAGGTACCGCGCTATTCGGAGCGAGAGACGCATGAACCACTCCCGATCGCGCATGTGGGCGCTAGTGCTCACCATGGTGATGGTGTTCAATACCGCGGCTCCGCCACCGGTCGTTGCTCAGGAACAGGACGATCCGCAGGACGGACGGAACCGCGACCCCTGGCTGGATGAACCGGCCCCCTACGAACCTGATGAGTTTCCGCAGTGGGCCCGGGATCTGCGTCGCGGCGAGATTATCGCCTTCGGTGCGTTCCCGGTGGCAATGATCATCAGCGGAATCGGCTATCAGTTGGGTCGGTTTGCCTACTACAGTATCGATGCCGGTCGAGTCGAGCCGGAATACGCTCCCGGGTTCTTTTCGCCCCAATCGGGCCCCCGATATGACAGCTCGGAGCGGATCGGGCTTATCGTGTCCGGCGCAATAATCAGCGCAGGCGTTGCCGTGGCCGACTATCTACTCGGTCGCCGCGAGGACCGAGACACAACCCAATGAATTCTACCTTTATCGTTACCTGTACTGCTGAGGACGAAGGACTGCGGGTTGACCAGTGCATCGTGCGCCATGCGGCCAACCTCCACCGCAGCACGCTGAAGGCCCATGCGGCTCACATCACCCGCGATGGTCTACCGGTGAAGCTCTCCGCCAAAGTTCATGCCGGAGACTCCCTGTCCGTGGCTCTGCGCGGTCCCGACGTCGTCTCCAGCGCGCCTGAAGACATTCCGCTAGAGATCATCGCGGAGGAATCGGAATACGTGGTGCTACACAAGCCGCAGGGAATGGTGGTGCACCCCGGAGCGGGTCACTCCCGGGGGACGCTCGTACACGCGCTCTCGGGCCGGTACCGCGGCGATCCGTATTTCCACCTCGACCCCCACGGTACGATTGAAGCGAACCGTCCCGGGATCGTCCATCGGCTGGACAAGGAGACAAGCGGCGTCATGATCGTGGCGCGCACCGCGGAGAATTACTCATGGCTCGTAGATCAGTTTAAATCCCACGCCGTGTACAAGGAGTATCTGGCGGTGGTCAAGGGAGTGCTTACCCCACCGGAGGCCCGCGTAAGCGGCGCTCTCGCCCGAGATCCGCGGAATCGCCGTCGATACTCGGTTGCGGGAGAGCTATACCTGGATGCTCCGAAAGAACCGCCGCTCCCCAGCGGAGCGAGAAACGCAGTCACCCGCTACCGCGTCATCGCAGTGTATGGGGACGCGTACTCCTTGGTACGACTCGTCCCGATTACCGGGCGCACGCACCAACTACGGGTGCACCTTCAGGCGCTAGGGCATCCAATTCTCGGCGATCCGCTCTACGCCCGGCCGGACCGACGGTTTCCCGAAGAACGCCTCATGCTCCATGCTCGCCGTCTCACGGTAGTTCCCCGGGCGGGGGCATTGCCGCACACCTTTACCGCCACGGTACCGCGGCGATTTCAGCGACTCTTGCGCCAATTGGTTTCTCGCCATGAGGTTACGTATCTTCCCGGTAATACGGACTCAGCATCTGCTCGGCTTTGAGTGTGCTCGGCGGGCCCACGGACGGCAACATCAAGGTGCCCTCGGGAAGGGGAAACAAGAAATCTTTAACGGTTGCAACTAACAGCGCTTCGGAAAATGCGTTTGCGGTATCCCCCAGTGTACCGGCATGAATGATCGAACCGGTAAACACGAGGGACTCCACGTGGTAGATATACGAACTTCGCGAATGGGGGAGGATAGGTATGGCCCGCAGTGCAAAATCGCAGCAGTCAATGGTTTCTTCACCGTCAAGCACGTGAACCGTGGTGGACATGGGCAGATCGTTTGATCCTGCCACCACGCGAAAGTCAAAGATTTTTTTCAGGGTACGGAGGGCGTGCCGCATATAGGACTCGGGATGGGTGATGCACACGGTGTGCACGGTAAGTTCGTGCTGCAGGAGAATCTGGAGAAAGTCCCGATTCACATGCACCGGATCGATGAGCATTGCAAGAGAACCGCCGCGGCGGGAGACAATATACGTGGTCGTTTCGCTCTCCGGGGAGAAGTACGGGATGACATGAAGTTTCGGCTCCGGGAGTGCCATCAGAAACACGCCTCCTCGTAGTTCGAATGCTTGAAGCTGACCTGATCTCGACTACTAAACTGAAACAGGGTGTTCTTGAGATCGCAATTAATGAACGATACCGCGGTTAGCCGCGCATTGAGGAAGCGACTCTGCCGGAGCGAGGCATCACTAAAGTCGGAGTTTTGCGCCTCGATCCCGTTAAAGTTGCACTGGTCCGCGGTGGCTCCGACAAAGGCGCTATCTTTGAGGTGCGTGCCGGCGAAAACGGACTCGAATACCAGGGCATCATCGAATCGGCATTCCTCGACCGTGGCCAGGTCAGCAAATACGCACTCCAACGTAGCCTCGCGAAATGAGCACCGCCGGAGCTGGGCGTGCGAGAATCGCACCCACCGCAGATGACGGCGGCTAAAATCGAAGCCGTCGATTTCTATGCCCCGGCAGTCGAGGTATTCCAGGAGCGGATCGTCGGATTGGAGCAGTCGATACAGCTGGTCGGTACTACAGGCACGAACGAACATACCTGTAGTGTAGGGGGCGCAATAAACTTGCACAAGCAATTTGGCACCGATACAATTCACCCATGGCGGTCTGCTATAAATGTGGCTATACGTTCCCCGAAGACCTGGTCGTAACGCGCGCTCTGGAGTGCCCCCAGTGTAGCGCCCCCGTGCGATGCTGCAAAAACTGTGTATTCTATGAACCGGGAGCTCACTGGGACTGTCGAGAAACGATTCCAGAACCGGTATCCGACAAAGAGCGGAGCAATTTCTGCGACTATTTCCGCCTGGCCGCCACGCCCCGCGGCGATGGTTCCGGCGGTTCCGATCGCACCAACGATATCCTCAAGACGCGCGGTCAAGCGCGCGATGACTTTGATGCTCTCTTCTCCTAAGTCCCACCGATGATTCTATTCTTTGATTCCGGGGTAGGCGGGCTGATCTACATGGAGGAGTTTCAGCGCCGAACCAATTCTCGGCACTGCCTGTATCTCGCCGACGACGCGATGTTTCCGTACGGCGATAAGGCGCCCGAAGTCGTGCGGAAGCGGGTGGTTCAGATCGTCTCGACGGCTATGGAACGGTATCCGGTGGAGGCGATCGTCGTAGCGTGCAACACCGCCTCGGTGGTGGCGCTGCAAGCGCTCCGGCAGGCGGTTACTGTTCCTGTCGTCGGAACCGTACCCGCCGTCAAACCGGCGGCGGCACTCACTTCCACCGGCCACATCGCGATATTGGCCACAAATCGTACCGCCCATGACCCGTACACCGACGACCTAGTACAACAATTTGCCCGGATCGTTCGGGTGAGCCGGCTCGGACTGCCGCGCCTCGTGGATGCCGCCGAGCGCTACCAATGTTCCGGCGACGATAAAGAAATCCGGCGCGTCATCGCGGAAGAAATCGTTCCACGCCTCGATCGCGACGTCGACACGGTCGTACTCGCATGCACCCATTTTGTCCGCTTTGGCGCGCACTTCACAGCGGTTCTTGGCGACCACATCACGGTGGTTGATTCCTTGGATGGCGTTATCCGGCGTCTCATATCTGTGCTTGGGGAGCGACGGCTCCAGCCGGGAACTACGGAACAAGAGCTCCTCCTGTGTACCGGAGGCGCCGCCGATACGTTCTGCGATTATGGGGCGTTGCAGTGGACGGTGCTCCAGGAGTCCGCACCGTGACTGGGACCGTCATATGGGGCGCGAATAATATCTTTAGCGTTCGGGACGAGGAAGGAGTCATCCACGAGCACGTGCGCTTAAAAGGAAAAGTGCTGTCCGGCGCGGAGGATGAACATAACCCGCTTGCTCCAGGAGACCAGGTCATACTGGATGAATCGGGAGCAACACTGCGCATCGTGCAACGCATGGAGCGCCGCAATACCGTGGTGCGTTGGAACCGGACGCGCCGCCGCATGCAGGCGATCGCGGCCAATACCGACCTGCTGGCAATCGTGACAAGCCACGGAACACCTGAGTACCGTTCGGCCTTTGTTGATCGGGTGCTGGTGATGGCGGAGCTGGAAGCGCTTCCGGTCGTGATTCTCGTAAACAAAGCCGATCTACCGCCCAAGGCCGACGCGGACGACCACCTGGCTACGCTCCGCGCCATCGGCTATGAGATCCGCAGTACGGTAGCGACCGGTTTAGACGAATCCTTGATAGTCCCCGTCCGGCAGCGCCTCGCAGGGCTGTCCACCGTCTTTTTCGGCCAATCGGGGGTAGGGAAGTCTTCCCTCATAAACCGGTTGGTTCCGGGGCTCGAGCTCGCTACGGGAGACGTGTCTCATCGGTACCATCGCGGACGCCACACTACCACGCTGGCGCGACAGGTGTTGGTGTCCGGCGAACGGGGAGCAACGGTCTATATCGATACCCCGGGAGTACGGGAGTACGATCTATTTGGGTATACCGGCGCTCAAATCAGCTACGGATTCCGGGAATTTCAACCGTTTGTGGACCAATGCCGAATGCCCAATTGCAGCCACACCCACGAACCGGAGTGTGGCGTATTGCGCGCGGTGAACGAGGGAGCGATCGCGCAGCGACGATACGATTCTTATCGTCGCATCATCCAGACCTTAGAAGGATCCTACCGGTGAACTCCGTTCGTGCTTTAGAATTCGATCGAATTCGCGCGTTGGTTGCGGAACAGGCGGTGAGCGAGGAAGGCGCCCGGCAGATACACGCGGTGGAGCCGTTTACCGATCGGGTTGCCCTGCATGAGCACCAGACGGTGGTGAGCTGGCTGCAACGTCGATTGCAGCGCGGAGATCGGTTGCCGGGGGGGACCGTTCCCGCGATCGCGCCGATCCTAACCACCGTGGAGCGAGATGGGGCGGTGCTTGAGCTTGAAGAATTGCGGGCACTGCGACTGTTTCTCGATTTCTCCGACGATGCGGTCCAGTTCTTTCGGGCCGATTCGGCTGAACCGTCTCCCCCGGCAGTGCAATCGGTCTTCGCCGGTGTGGAGCTTCCACGGGATGTATTAAAACGACTCCGAGAGATCGTACTGCCGGAGGGCGCCATCAATGAGGATGCGATCCCCGAGTTGGCACGGCTGAGACGAGAGATTCGCGGGCTCAACCAGGGTCTGATGGAAACCGCCGAGCACATGATCCGAAGAGATCGCCACCTTTTTCAAGCGGACCAACCCACCGTTCGGGACGGTCGCACCGTGTTACCCCTGGGAGCGAATTTCCGCGGGCGGATTGACGGTATCGTTCACGAGTCCTCCGGTAGCGGAGAAACGGTGTATGTGGAACCGCGGGAGCTTGTGGACCTCAACAATAATCTGGTTCACGCACAGAATGGGATTCTGCGGGAAATCCGTCGGATTCTGCGGGAGCTCAGCGACCTTGTTCGCCGGCAGCTCGCGGTAATCCGGGAGCTCCACCAGCGGGTGGTGCATGCGGACCAGTTGTTGGCGCGGGCCAAATACGCGGGGGCCGGCGGGGGACGAATTGTTCCCGAAGGCGATCGCATTATGCTGTACGGGGCGCGGCACCCGCTGTTAGGGTCCGCTGCGGTTCCACTGGACATCGTCTACGGCGAAGACACGCGCATCATGATTATCAGTGGCCCCAACACCGGCGGTAAGACGGTGCTCCTCAAAACGGTGGGACTCCTTTCCATGATGAATCAATCGGCGATTCCCATTCCCGTGGCGGATGATTCCGCGCTTCCGCATTTTGATTATTGGGGGGTGGACATCGGGGACGCCCAATCCCTTGACGAAGCGCTCTCGACATTCTCCGGACACCTCAAGAACCTTGCCGAAGTATGCGACCACGCCGGCGCCGGAAGCCTCATCCTGCTCGATGAGCTGGGAAGCGGTACCGACCCGGACGAGGGGGCTGCACTCTCCATGGCAATTGTGGATCACCTTATCGATTTGGGCAGCACGGTGCTGGTCACGACGCACCAGACCGTACTCAAACATTACGGTTATACCCGCGCCGGCGCCGCCAACGCCTCCATGGCGTTTGACGAAGACACGCACCAGCCGACATATCGCGTCGTACCGGGACGGCCGGGAGCCAGCCACGCCCTGGATACCGCCGAACGACAAGGGCTCAACCACGAAATCCTACGCCGCGCGCACGAGTATCGCAGTGATCGAGAAAGCAGCGTGTCCGAGATCATCACGCGCCTCACGGAGCTGGAAGAAGTGATTGCTGAGGAACGGGACGCGGTGCGTCACGAACGAGACGCGCTCGAGCGGCGCCACGCCGATCTCTCTCGCCGAGAAGAGGAGGTGGAAGCGCGTGCTACTGAACTCCGGAAGCACGGGCTCGTGGAATTGGATCGGCTCCTGCGTGACGCTCGGCGGCAAGTGGAGGGGGAGGTTCGCCGACTTCGAGAGCGGGGTGGGGACATCTCTCGGGACGAGATTAAGGCCGCTCGCGATCAACTGCACCAGATCCAGGAGTATCGTGATGAGCAGCAGGAGCATCTCGATCGCCGGAGCAAACACCGTTCGGCCGCGCCGGACTCATGGACAATTCATGAGGGAGATGAGGTTCGGCATCGTCGTACGCATCGGAGCGGTACGGTTCGCGCACTTCGCGGCAATCGAGCGGAGGTTCAGTTCGGGGGCGTACGAATGACCGTTCCCGTGGAGGAGTTGGAACCGAGCGCCCCTCGCGGAGAATCTCAGGGCCGGTCCCCCGACTCGCCGGGAACGACCTCCCGATCACGACCGTCGGTCCCACGCATGCCCGCGGTCTTTGAGTTGGATCTCCGTGGGAAGCGTCTGCACACTGCGATCGAAGAATTGGAGCGGCAAGTGGATGCAGCGGTCCTCAACGATCTTGCTACCTTTTCGGTGATTCATGGCATGGGTACCGGCGCGCTCCAAAAGGGAGTTCGGGATTACCTGGAATCTCGACCAGAGGTCGCGCGGTACGAGTTTGCCGCTCCGGAAGAGGGTGGTTTCGGCAAAACGATTGCATACCTTGGTTGAGTAGGAACGGCGCCCCGCGGTAGGATCGCACCGTGAAACACCGTACCGTTCTCAGACTGCTCTTTGGAGCGGTTGTGATACTCATGTTGAGCTCATGCCTCTCGACCGAGGTCTCCATCGATGTCAGCGATGAGCAAGATATTCGACTCGACTTGGTCTACACCATTCCCCGAGCTGTGTGGGAATTGGGTGTTTTTGACTCGACGTCCCCGGAACGGGCGATTCCCATATCGGAACGGGATGCTCGAGAAACGGCGGCGCTCTATCCGGACGTGACCCTCGTGGATCACACCCTCCGCCAGGACGGTGAGATCGTTGCCGTGAGTATTGAGTACTCCGTGGGATCAGCTGAAAGCCTGGCCGACCTGTGGGGCTGGGCCGGCGAGAGTCGTCTCGAGTTTGACCCTGACTCGGGAGTCCTGCGGATTCCGGTGCATGGCGCGCAGGGACCGGTTGACCGCGAACAACGGGAACTCATCGACGAGGTCTTTCGGGATCAGGAGTTCAGTCTGACGGTGCGCGCTCCGGCCCGCGTGGACACCACCGGACCGGAGCTTCCGGACGCAGCGTGGGATCAAGACACTGTCGACAATACCGCGACTTGGACGGCTCCCATGGGCCCCCTCGTGCTGTATGACCGGAGCGCATTCGTCGAGGTCCGCTGGGAGGTTCCGTAGTGCGCGGTCGGGAAGTACGGGAATTTGAAACCAAACTGAAGCGCCTGTTTGATCAAATCGATGCGGAACTGGAGGACCGATGGGGTACGGAGTACCCCCTTCATCCCGCCCGTCCACCCCGCGGTGAGAGTTCCAATCCCGAAACCAACGGGCTGTTCAACGTGGGGGCCAGTTTCTCCTCCGGGTACGGCAGTGATCATGGTCGCGGATACGTTATCGAGACGCGCATGGTTACCCTCACGGCGGTAGATGATGAAACCCGCGAGAACATTCGAAACTACGTCGCCCGGCGCGTCGATGAGTTACTTCCGGAATACTTTCCAGATCGTGAGTTGGACGTAGTTCGGGATGGAGATCTGTACAAAGTAATCGGTGATCTCTCGTTATGAACAACTGTTTGGCCTTGCATGACCGTTTGCTTGACAGTATGATTGTCAACCGATCAGGCCAAACCAGACAGACGTATATAAAGGACCGTGCATGGAAACCCAACTTCAGAATATAATCGATAAAATCCACGAAGAAGGTGTGAAAGAAGCGGAGCAGCGCGCCCGCAAGATCGTCGAGTCCGCTGAAAAGCAGGCGCGAGAAACGATTGACCACGCCCAGGAACAGGCGGAGCAGATCGTCACGGAGGCGCAAGAAGAGGCTCGTAAGCATCAGGCCGCGGGAGAGGCGGCGCTGAAACAGGCGTCGCGCGATCTCTTGCTCTCCGTTCGGACGGAGCTTACCAATCTTTTTGATGCTGTTCAGAAAGAGGCGGTGGGAACGGCGCTCACCCCCGAGCGGATGGCGGAGGTCATCGCGAACATGGTACAGGCGTGGAGCACTTCCGGCTCCGATCAATTTGAAGTACTCGTAAACGAAGCCGATCAGTCCGGTCTGGAAGCGTCACTGCGGGGAGCACTCGCGGATAAGTTACAGTCGGGAATCGATGTTCGCCCCGTTCGCGGTATCACGGCGGGCTTTCGTATTGGGTCTAAGGATGGTTCCGCGTACTATGACTTCACCGATGAATCTCTCGCAGAGCTCCTGTCGGCATTTCTCAATCCCCGGCTCGCGGAGCTCATGACGAGCGCCGTTCAGGAATAGGGATTTCGCGGTGAGGCAGTACTACTACACGGTGGCGTCCCTTCCCGCACTGACGTTGGAAGAGCAGCCGTTTCTGACGCAGGACGATTTCCTAGAAAACTGCGCAGTGGAGCTGGATCGCGCGGATCTCGCATATGTCACATCAGCTCGCATTCGGTTGGAGGGTGACCAGGCAGCGATGGTAGGAAGCTCTACCGCAGATTTCCCCGGGGTTGCCCGGGAGTGGAATCGAGCCCTACGAGAGTTCCAACAGCAGGCCGCAATCCTTCGGGCTCAGAATCTGGGGTGGGAAGCGGAACGACTTCCCCGACCCGATATGCAGGATGCGGTGCTTCCCGACCGCCTGCGCCAAATACTGAATGAAGAAACCCCCTTAAAACAGGAGCTCGGAGTTCTCCGGTGGCTCTGGGCCGCAGCGGAATCGTTAGAAACCGGGCACCACTTTGATCGGGAAAAACTATTCTTGTACCACCTTAAATTGCAGATCGCGTTACGCCGAACGGACATCACCGACAGTGATGCCGGGAATGAGGAGTTCGATCGTCAGTATAACGTGGTTGCAGAGTCACTGATGGAGATTGCTACATGACAATAGGAAATGTAGTTGCCATTAACGGAAACATGGTGAGTGTTTCCGTGCAGGGCGACGTGTCGATGAATGAAGTTGGATACATCAAGGTTGATGACAAACAGCTCAAGGCGGAGGTGATCCGCATTCGCGGCAATCAAGCCGAACTCCAGGTGTTTGAGGACACGCAAGGAATCGCAGTGGGGGACACGGTTGAGTTCACCGCGGAGTTGCTGGCTGTCGAACTCGGTCCTGGATTGCTGTCAACGATCTGCGATGGGCTGCAGAATCCGCTGCCGGAGCTGGCGGAACAGTCCGGCTTTTTCCTGCAGCGAGGATTATATCTCAAGGCGCTGGATCGCTCCAGGAAGTGGAGTTTTACCCCCAGCGTCTCCGTGGGAGATACGCTGACCGCCGGGGATGAGCTCGGCTCGGTACCGGAGGGCATCTTTCGCCACCAGATTATGGTTCCCTTTGGATTTCGGGGAGTGTTTACCGTTGCTTCGATTAAAGAAGCGGGGGAGTACACCCTTGATGAGACGGTAGCGGAGCTGACCGATGAATCCGGCACCTCACACCCCGTGACGATGGTCTTTGAGTGGCCGGTGAAACGAGCCATAAACGCCTATGCGGAACGGCTTCGGCCGGAAGAGCCGATGGTCACCAAGGTGCGCATTATCGATACGTTTCTTCCCGTAGCGCGGGGCGGAACGTACTGTATTCCGGGGCCCTTTGGCGCCGGCAAAACCGTACTGCAGCAGATTACGAGCCGGAACGCCGACGTGGACGTAGTAATCATCGCCGCCTGCGGTGAGCGTGCCGGTGAGGTCGTGGAAACGCTCCGGGAATTTCCGGAGCTGATCGACCCGAAAACGGGGAAGTCCCTCATGGAACGGACGGTCATTATCTGTAATACCAGTTCCATGCCGGTGGCGGCGCGGGAAGCTTCCGTGTATACCGCCGTGACGATCGCCGAGTACTATCGGCAAATGGGGCTAAACATCCTCCTGCTCGCCGACTCCACCAGTCGGTGGGCGCAAGCGATGCGCGAGATGAGCGGTCGATTGGAGGAGATCCCCGGAGAAGAAGCGTTTCCGGCCTATCTTGAATCCGTAATTGCCGCCTTTTACGAGCGCGCCGGAGTAGTGCGGCTCAAAAACGGTCAGACCGGCTCCGTCACGATCGGCGGCACGGTTAGTCCCGCCGGTGGTAACTTCGAAGAACCGGTTACGCAGGCTACGTTGAAAGTGGTGGGAGCGTTTCACGGGTTGTCCCGCGCCCGTTCCGATGCCCGAAAGTATCCCTCCATTGATCCCATGGACAGTTGGAGTAAGTATCCCAGCCTGGTGGACTACGGGATGGTGGAGTATAGCCGGACCATTCTGGAACAGGGCGATGAGGTCGGCCAAATGATGAAGGTTGTCGGCGAAGAGGGAACCGCCCTGGAAGACTTTGTGCTTCACCAGAAAGGCGAGTTTCTTGATGCCGTCTACCTTCAACAGAACGCGTTTGATCCCGTCGATGCTGCAGTGGGGGTGGAGCGCCAACGCCATGTATTTGACGTGCTCTTTCGGATCTTGGGAAGCAAATTGAACGTAGACAGTAAAGAACATGCCCGAAGCCTTTTCTCTCAGCTTCGCCAGAAGTTCATTGACTATAACGGAACCGAATGGGGAACCGATGAGTTCGAGGCGTTGGAGAAGGAGATCTTGGAGATGCTCGAGAACGTCTCCGACGGTCTGGAGCCCGCCGCGAAAGAGGCGTACAGCAAGCGAGGAAGTCATGCGTAAGGTTTATAGCCGAATCGAATCGATCGCCGGTAACGTGATCAATGTAAACGCGGAGGGCGTTCGCTACGGCGAATTGGCAATTGTGTCCAGCCGCTATGGAGACAGCCTGGCGGAGGTAATCCGGATGCGCGGTCAAGAGGTAAGCCTCCAGGTGTACAACGGCGGACGCGGTATCTCCACCGGTGATGAAGTGCGCTTCACTGGACACCCCATGCAGGTCTCCTTCTCGGAAAACTTGATGGGGCGCATTTTTAATGGATCGGGGCAAGCGCGAGACAACGGTCCGCAGCTGACGGAAAATCTGATAGAGATCGGTGGTCCCTCGGTGAATCCCGCCAAGCGGATTATTCCACGAAACATGATTCGCACCGGAATCCCGATGATCGATCTGTTTAACACGCTGGTAGAAAGCCAGAAGCTTCCGATCTTCAGTGTCAGTGGTGAGCCGTATAACCCGCTGTTGGCGCGCATCGCTATGCAGGCGGAAGTCGACGTGATTATCCTCGGCGGGATCGGACTCAAACACGATGATTATCTCTTCTTTAAGGATACTCTGGAAAACGGCGGCGCCCTGAGTCGGACGATTATGTTTGTGCACACCGCCAGCGACCCGGTGGTTGAAGCGCTGTTGGTACCCGACATTAGTCTGGCTGTGGCGGAGAAGTTTGCCCTGCAAGGGCAACGCGTACTGGTCCTTCTCACGGATATGACCAACTTTGCCGACGCCATGAAGGAAATCGCAATCACTCAGGAACAGGTACCTTCAAACCGCGGATATCCCGGGGACCTGTACAGCCAGCTCGCGTCCCGCTACGAGAAGGCGGTTGACTTTGAGGGGGCCGGCTCCATCACCATTCTCGGGGTCACCACGATGCCCGGCGACGACGTCACGCATCCGGTACCGGACAACACCGGCTACATCACCGAGGGTCAGTACTACCTGAGAAACGGTCGGATCGAGCCGTTTGGGTCCCTGTCTCGACTCAAACAGCAGGTCAACGATAAGACTCGGGATGATCATCGCGCGGTCATGGACGGCATGATCAAGCTCTATGCTGCCTATAAGGAAAGCCAAGAGAAGAAATCGATGGGATTCCGTATGAGCGACTGGGACGATAAGTTGCTGAAGTACGGTGGTCTCTTTGAGAGCCAGATGATGGATCTCTCGGTAAACATTCCGCTGGAGGAAGCGTTAGATCGTGGATGGAAGATCATGGCCGAATGTTTTGAGCCGCAAGAGACTGGGCTCAAGTCTGAATTGATCAAGCACTTCTGGCCCACCCATAAGGCGGAGGAGGCCTCGGCCTGATGGTAAAGCTCACCAAGAACGAGCTCAAAAAGCAAAAGGATGCGCTCAAGCGATTTCAGCGCTATTTGCCTACGTTGCAGCTCAAAAAACAACAGCTGCAGATGGTGATCCGGCAAGTAGAACAAGAGCACGAGAACCTTGTTCGTGAGAAAGATCAATTGCGCAAGGATCTGCTGCAGTGGATCGGCGTATTCAATGACGGGATCGATCTCACCCCGTACGCTGAAGTGGAAACCATCACCACCTCCACGGGGAACATCGCCGGTATCGATATACCGGTCTATGAGGATCTCCAGTTCGTTGATCGCCGCTGGGATGTGGTGAGCATGCCGACCTGGGTAGACGGTGGAGTTGAGGCGCTTCGGTCCGTGTTGGCCGTTGACGCGCAGCTCAAGGTCTTGCGGGAGCAGTTACGCCGCCTAGAGGATGAACTGCGCGTCACGACGCAGCGGGTTAACCTCTTTGAGAAGGTCAAAATTCCCGAGACCAAGGAAAATATCCGAATGATCAGAATCTACCTAGGGGATCAGCAGACGGCGGCGGTTGTCCGGGGTAAGAT
This sequence comes from Alkalispirochaeta sp., assembly GCA_048614515.1. Taxonomy (GTDB): domain Bacteria; phylum Spirochaetota; class Spirochaetia; order DSM-27196; family Alkalispirochaetaceae; genus Alkalispirochaeta. Next base: position 35,803 of record JBMCMH010000009.1, read on the forward strand.
CGCCAAGCGCAATCTGGTAAAGGCGGAGTAATGATCGTTACCATGAAGAAAGTGTCCGTGGTGACACTGCAGACGTTCCAGGAGCAGACGCTCTCGGCGTTGCGAGAGGTAGGAGTGCTCCATATCTTCACCGATCGCGCCGATACCGCCCGGGGCGAACGACTGCGGGAAGAGTGGGCGTCCATTGAGCGGGCCCTTGCCACGATTCCCGTCGCCGAGGACGTCTCCGGGAATGACGGAGCGGAAGCAACCCATGGAGGGGCCGCGGTAGATCACGCCCTGAGGATCGCCGAGGACAGTCAGACGCTCTCTGAAGAGGCTGCCCAGATCGACGATGCTCTCGATCGCGTCAATCGCGAGTTGGAACGGCTCGCGCCGTGGGGAGAGGTAGACGTTCATCGTCTAGAGCAGCTTCACGACGCGGGAGTCGACGTGGCACTCTACGAACGCGTGCCGGAGCGGGCGGAACAACTCGTACAGCAACTACCGCATGCTGTCGAGCTGCAACGCACCAAGACGGTCGTTCGTGTGGTCGGCATCGCCGCTCCCGGAGAATCATTACCCACCGATCAAGAACCGTTGGCGCTGCCGGAATCGTCCGTGCAGGAGTTGCAAGAACAGCGCGAGCAGCTCGTTGCCCGGCGCGGAGAGATCGACCATGCCCTGTCTGCGTTCTCCCCGCAGCGGCCGGTACTTCAGGCAGCGCTTGAAGAGTTGGAGGCCGACTTTGAGTACGTGCGGGTGCAGTCGCGTATGGACTCACAGAAGGAATTGTCCTGGGTAACCGGCTTTTTGCCGTATGACCGTGTAGATGACGTGAAAGCCGCCGCCGAAGAGCACGGATGGGGCATAGTCGTCCGAGACCCGGATCCCGACGAACACGTGCCGACCCAGGTGCGAAATCCCAAGCCCGTGGGAATCATTAAGCCGGTATTTGATCTCCTGGGTACTGTCCCCGGGTATAGAGAGATGGATATCTCCTTTTTCTTCCTCCTGTTCTTCGTGGTCTTCTTCGCGATGATTATCGGAGACGGAGGATATGGGGCGATCTTATTGGCGGGGACCCTGGTGACCGCAGCGCGCGGCGCACGGCGAGGGAAGCCTCCTGGTCCGGGAACGGCGCTCATGGTAGTGCTGAGCACGGCCACCGTGGTCTGGGGAGCCATTACCGGGAACTGGTTTGGATACGCCCCCTTTGCGGAGTTGCCGGTCCTTCGGAATCTGGTGATTCCCTCGATCTCGGCGGAGAACGAAGCGAGTACCCAGACCATTCAGTATATGACCTTTGTTATCGGGACGATTCATCTGTCCATCGCCCACGTCTGGAACTTCATTCGGGGACTCCGGGTGAAGCCTCGGATCGCCGCGCTGGAACAACTGGGCTGGTTATCGATGGTCTTGGGTCTGTACTATTTGGTGCTTGAACTCGTTCTTGGTACGGTGGCGGTGTCGATTGTGCCTCGCCCGGACTGGTGGATGAGCATGATCGTGGGCGGCCTAATTGCAGTGATGGCGTTTGGTCGGCAGGAATCCGGACAGAACTTCTTCATTGGCGTCGCAAAGGGTGTCGCAAATATCATCACCACCGCTCTCGACGGTATCAGCGCCTTTTCGGACATCATCTCGTACATCCGGTTGTTTGCGGTGGGCTTGGCATCGTTAGCGATCGCCGAGGCGTTCAATAGCATGGCCGGCGGCATCGCCGAATCGATGGGAGGTGCCGGAGGGGCAATAGTAGCGGCGTTGATACTGTTCTTGGGACACAGTCTCAACCTTGCCATGGGGGCGCTGTCGGTGATCGTCCACGGCGTTCGGCTGAATATGCTCGAGTTTTCCGGGCATCTTGGAATGGAATGGACCGGGGTAGAGTACTCCCCGTTCAGAGCGCGAAAGAATGCGTAATCGAATTATGAATAAGGAGATGTAGTACATGAATATCGGACTTCTTGGAGTCGGTTCGGCTCTTGCGTTTGCTGCTATGGGTTCAGCCCTTGGCTCGGGTACCGCCGGAATGGCTGCGGTGGGAGCGTGGAAGAAAGCGTTTGTACAGAACAAGCCTGCCCCGTTTCTGTTGGTGGCATTTGTCGGCGCGCCGTTGACTCAGACGATTTACGGCCTGATCCTGATGAACGCTCTGGTGGAGGCCGCTGAGAACGCCGACC
>JBMCMH010000010.1:0-36674 GCA_048614515.1 Alkalispirochaeta sp.
GCTCATGTACTTTGCCACCCTCACGGAAGTGCCGATCATGCAAGGGCTCATCGGCTCCGGTATGAATCAGGGGCCCGCGCTGGCGCTGCTCCTGGCCGGTCCGTCCTTGTCCCTGCCGTCCCTGATGGTCATCGGTGGAGAGCTAGGACTAAAAAAGACACTCACTTACGTGGGACTCGTGGTGGCGATGTCTACTACCGCTGGTATGATTTACGGTAATCTCATCGTCTAATGAACATTGCGCAACCGCGGGGGGCGGTGTCCCCATCGCTACAGCGTCGAGCCCGGGGTAATCCGGCACTCCTTGGTGCCGCTCTCGGTATCTTCATCCTCGCGCTCGTCCCGGTCGGGGTCGGGGCCGAGACCGCCGACGCCCCCCGGGAGATTCCGCTCACCTACTACGGCGAGATCGGTTGCGCCCATTGTGACACCTTCGTTGAGAACGATCTCCCGCGGCTCACCGAGCGCTACGGAGTAACCTTCTCCGTGGAAGTTCGGGATATCCTGTCTACAGACGGCTATGCCGAATGCCGGGACCGTCTCGGGGAGATGGATCGCGACTTTCGTGTCTTTCCCGTCTTGTTCGTGGGTAACAACGCCTACCAGGGCAATAGCGCGATCGACGCGGGGCTCGAGGCGGAAATCGAACACCTTCTGGAGACGGGGTCGTTTCGCGACCAGGTTCCTCCGTCGCTAGACGGGTCCCAAGAAGGCGACAGTATCGCGCAGTCGATGCGAGATTCCATCCGCGTTCTCCCGGTGTTTCTCGCCGGACTGGCCGACGGAATTAACCCCTGCGCCTTTGCAACGATGCTATTTCTGGTATCCCTGATGGCGATGTTCGGCAATAGCCGACGCGAGTTACTCCTGGTGGGCCTCCTCTACGCTGCAACGATATTCGCAACCTACTACGCTCTCGGTCTCGGTCTCTTGACCCTGCTGCGGCAGGCGATGAACGTCTCCGTTCTTCGCCTGATACTGCGACTCGCCGTCTCGGCGAGCGCGCTCATTTTCGGGGCGCTGGCGCTCCGGGACGCGATCCTCATCCGTCAAGGGAGAAGTAAAGACGCCACCCTACAGTTGGGAACACAGACGAAGCGCAGGATCCACGCAGTGATGCGATCAGGGTTCGGCTCGAGCGGCTTAATAGTGGGAACGATCGGAGCGGCATTTCTGGTGTCTCTCCTGGAGCTCGCCTGCACGGGTCAGCTGTACCTGCCCACGATCGCCTATCTTGTGCAGACAGGCTCTACGGAAGCCGGCGAGTTGCTGGCACTGGGCGTGTACAATCTGGCGTTCATTCTGCCGCTGCTCATCCTCTTTGCCGCGGTATTCTTGGGCGTCGGCTCAGCCCGAGCAAACCGTTGGTTTCGAGATCACGCGCCTACGGCCAAAGCTCTCACCGCGGTGGCTCTATTGGTACTGGCGGCGGCGGTGTGGTTGGTATAAGACAGTCCAACGGGGGACGTATTTCCGAATAGCCCCGCAGCGTTCGCATTTTTTCCGCGGTACCCTTATGTTAGAAGTGTGGAAAAAGCAAATTTACGAGGACCAATACATCGCCTTGGCGACTGGATCGTTGATCGGTTTGTAAACTTACCGCGCTGGGTACGCCTTCCCCTGTGGCGCTACTGGCATGGCAAAATGATCGGATGGGATGGCGAGTACAGTGCACTGCGCTTCATGAACTACGGCTACGCTCCAATCGATGAACCGGACCTGGAGCTTCAACCGGAAGACCAACACGAGCCGTTCGGTGCCCATCTGTACCACGTTGCCGTATCCCACGTACCGATCGCCGACAAAGAACTGCTCGAGGTGAGTTCCGGACGAGGCGGCGGCGCATTCTACATCGGTCGCTACCTGAAGCCAAAGCGCTACATCGGCCTGGATATAAGCGAAGAAAACGTGGAAGCCTGCACCCGTGTGTACGGACACCTGCCGAATGTGGAATTCATTCACGGAGAGGCTGAACGCCTGCCGTTTCCCGACAAGAGTTTCGACCACGTGGTGAGCGTCGAGGCCTCTCGCGCCTACGGGGATATCATGCAGTTCTTTTCGGAAGTTGGTCGCGTGCTTCGGCCGGAGGGGAGCTTCCTACTCACGGACATGCGCTGGCACGAAGATATGGAGATTCTCAAGGGCCAGATTGCAAAAGCCGGCTTCACTGTTGAGCAGGAAATCAATATCGCCCCCAACGTCGTCCGGGCGCTGGAACGAGACAACGAACGGAAAGTGGAGCTCATCAAAAGCCGCGTACCGAAAATGTTTCTCTCGGCCTTTAGCGAGTTTGCGGGGACGATCGGCAGCGACCGCTACCGCGCCTTTGCCGACGGCAGGATGAACTACTTCAGCTGGAACCTGCGGCCCACCACCGCCACGTAGACGACGACCAAACCAAGGGCACCCGTGATTGGCCGATGTGGGCGGCCACAGGTGTCCGCTACCCGCTTCCGGACAGAACCTCTTGCATAATTATTGAAAGCTCCAACATAATAGGAAAATACTCAAATAACAGCCCCGTAGTGCACCTACCGTAACAGTTCTTCGGCTGGAAGGTTATTACCCTTGGAAGAGAGCTATCTTCTCGGCGTTGACGTCGGATCTACGACTGTAAAGCTTGCACTATTGGAGCCTGTAACCCATCGTGTGGTGTATCACCGCTACATGCGTCACGGTTCACGCCAACGAGACACTACGATCCGCCTCATTCGGGAACTCGCCCAGACACTCCCCGATATCGTAGTACAGCCGATCTTCACCGGAAGCGGCAGCCACGCGATCGGCCAATCGGTTGGTCTGTCCCACGTACAGGAGGTGGTGGCCAATAGCGTTGCGGTTCGTCGATTCTATCCGGATACCCGGGTAGCGATCGAACTAGGTGGACAAGACGCGAAAGTGATTTTCTTTCATCCGGATCCCGCTACCGGTGAACTGCACGCCTCGGATATGCGGATGAACGGGAGTTGCGCCGGCGGGACCGGCGCGTTTATCGACGAGGTTGCGAAGCTGCTCAAGACTCCGGTGGAACAGTTTGACGACCGCGCAGCGCGGGGTTCCCACATCTACCAGATCTCCGGGCGGTGTGGCGTCTTTGCTAAAACGGACATACAGCCATTACTCAACCAAGGTATTGACCGTTCTGATCTGGCACTTTCCACCTTTCACGCGGTAGCACGCCAGACGATTGGTGGGTTAGCGCAGGGGCTGCAGATCAAGCCCCCGGTAATCTTTCAGGGGGGACCGCTGACCTTTAACCATACCCTTCTACGCGTCTTTGCTGAGCGACTCAAGCTGGCTCCCCATGAGGTGATTCGGCCGGATCAGCCGGAAATCTTTGTAGCAATGGGTGCGGCGCTGGCGGTGCCGCTGATAGCGCCGCAAACGATACCGCTGTCGCCGGCGAAACTGGCGGAACACCTTGCCGAGGCGAGCCACCGGGAGGAACACGAGCGAGTGTCATCTATAACCGCCGGCGGTGAGCGGGACGCAATACCCCCGTTCTTCGCCGATGAAGCGGAACGACGCGATTTTTTTGAGCGCCATGCCCGTCCCGACTGGACTCGGATTACATATAACCCGGGTTCCGCTGTGGATGTGTATATCGGCATCGACGCGGGCTCCACGACAACGAAGATGGTTATCCTCGATCAGAGCGGGACGATGCTCGATTCAGCCTACTCCCACAACGATGGAGAACCACTGCGCACCGGGGTCCGTTTGTTAACCGAGCTTCTCGGCCGCTACGAGGCCGAGGATGTGACGCTGCGAATACAGGGACTCGGAACCACCGGATACGGCGAGAAGCTCTTCGCCGCCGCGTTCCACGCAGATTACCATACCGTGGAAACAGTCGCCCACGCCCACGCTGCACTGGAGATCGCCCCCGCTGCGGGATTCGTTCTCGATATCGGTGGACAAGACATGAAAGCGATCACCGTGACCGACGGCATCGTCACCGGTATCAGCCTCAATGAGGCGTGCTCGGCCGGGTGCGGGTCATTCCTGGAGAATTTTGCCCATAATCTTGACGTACCCGTGCAGGAAATCGCCAACCGGGCTTTCACCGCGAACGCGCCGAGCCAGCTCGGATCGCGGTGTACCGTGTTCATGAACTCGTCGATAATCACGGAGCAGAAAAACGGCAAGGGACCAGCGGATATTCTTGCCGGGCTGTGCCGGTCAATTGTGGAAAACGTCTTTACTAAGGTAGTCCGGGTGCCAAACTTTGAACTGCTCGGCGAAACGGTGGTAGTCCAAGGGGGTACCTTTGAGAATGATGCGGTTCTACGGGCGCTGGAGCAGTACACCGGACGCCGGGTGGTGCGGGCGCCGCATCCCGGCCTAATGGGAGCGATCGGCGTGGCCCGTCTCACCCAGCAGCAGTTGGATCGGCAGCGAACCGAAGAGCAGCGACACGGCGCAGTAACCACACATACGAGTGACACCACGAGCTCGACGGCAACGGCCGTCTCACCCGGAAGCTCCCGGTTTACCGGACTCGAGGAACTCGGGACCTTTGACGTGCATCAAGAGAGTGGCCACATCTGCCCATGGTGCTCAAACGCATGTCACCGAACGATCATCCGCTTCGGCGGCGGGAGTCATTTCGTCACCGGAAACCGGTGCGAACGGGGCGAAGTGATTGAAACGGCAGCAGGTGCAGCGGACGCACACGCGAGAGTTCGCCGGATCGCTCAGCGCCGGCGGCAGATTCCCAATCTGATGACCGAACGGGAAGAGCTCCTATTTCGACGCCCCGTAGAAACGCCGTTGCAGTCGAAACCTACAGAGTCTCTGACGATCGGCATCCCTCGAACCCTGGAATTCTGGCACAGTTATCCGTTCTGGTACAGTTTCTGGAGCAGTCTCGGTTATTCCGTTCAGCTGTCCGACCACAGCACAAAAGAGCTGTTTGAGGACGGCCTGGCTTCTGTTCCGTCCGACACGGTTTGCTTCCCGGCGAAGCTGGCGCATGGTCATCTCCGCGACCTCATCGCCAAGCGAGTGGACCGAATTTTTATGCCGATGATTAACCGCATGCCCCCGGAGAACCCATCCACCACCAGCAATCATGTGTGTGCAGTGGTAAAGGGTTATCCGATGGTGCTTGATGTGAGCGATGAGCCGGAGAAGATGCACGGCATTCCCTTTGATCGACCGATGTTTCACTGGGTCGACGACCGCTCACGGCGCCGGCAACTTCTGAAATGGGCCACTACAACCCTGGGTGTCGATCCCCGGACCGCCGCCGAGGCGATCGACCGGGGCAACCGGCGACAGACCGAGTTTGAATCCACCCTGATGGAACGCGGCGGTGAGGTTCTGCAGAACCTAGAGGGAACAGACGACGGCTTTGCGGTGGTGATCGCTGGGAGGCCGTACCACTCGGATCGCCTGGTGAACCATGACTTAGCGGCATTCTTCATGGAGGAAGGGGTGCCCGTGCTGACCGCCGACAGCCTACCGGGCCTGCACGATGTTGATCTGAGCGGGACGCGCTCTGAGCTAACGGTCAATTTTCACGTTCGGATGTATTCGGCGGCGATGAAAGTCGCCCAACATCCCAAACTGGAACTGGTTCAGATCGTCAGTTTCGGCTGCGGACATGACGCAGTGATTAGCGATGAGGTGGTGCGCGTTCTCGAGAAGGGAAGCGGTAAGTCGCCGTTAACACTCAAGCTGGACGAGACTGATGTGAAGGGCCCCTTGGCGATTCGGATTCGCTCCTTTATCGAGACGGTTCGTGCGCGCCGTGCTCGCGAAGCGGTGACGCCCCCTGTAGCGCTTCCGGAGCCGTTTTCCGTCAAATACCGACGGCCGGATCGGAAAGAAAAAGTGATTATGGCGCCGAACGTGAGTCGCGCCTTTGCAACCATCATAAGCGCCGCGATTCGCACCGAGGGCTATCGGATCGAACCGCTTCCGATGGCGGATCGCCGCGCAATCGAACTGGGGAAGCGCTACATCCACAATGACATGTGTTTCCCGGCTCAGGTTAACGTGGGGGAGATGCTCCGCGCACTTGAAACCGGGGCCGCTGATCCCGCCAAGGCGGTGTGCGGGCTCGCCAAGAGCCAATGTGATTGCCGTCTGGCTCACTATGCGAGCCTGGCACGGCGAGCGCTGGACGACGCAGGATACCCGCAGGTGCCAATCATCACCACCGACATCGATACTAAGAATATGCACCCCGGGTTTAAGCTCAGCCCCCTCTTTCAGCTACGTATGCTCTGGGCGCTCGGAATCGTCGATGCGCTGGAAGCGCTGCGGCTACGGTTACGCCCATATGAGGTCGCCTCCGGAGAAGTTGATGCGATCTTTGAAACGGGAGTTGAAGAGGTTGCCGAGGGTATCGAGGTATCGGTGCAACGTGGACTTCAGGCGTTTGAACGGTGCGTGGACCGCCTAAGACAGGTGGAACTGAATACCGCTATAGAGCGGCCGCAGGTGTTTATTATCGGTGAGTTCCTGCTCAACTTCCACCCGACCAGCAACTACAACATCGTCGAGTATCTCGAAGCCAACGGAATGGAAGTGGTATTGCCAAACATCCTCGACTCATTTCGTCGCGACTTTATGCGTATGAAAACGGAGCGTAAGGAGTTCTTTATTCGCCACCCCTTTGCGGATACCGTGTTGGGCAGCGTCACCGACTACCTCTTTGATCACGTATTGGCGCGAGTCGCGAAAATCGCCATGACCCATCCGCGCTATCATGAGCGCGTGGCGTTGCCGAAGATCGCCGAACGGTCTGAAGAGATCGTGCACCACACATTTACCTCAGGCGAAGGTTGGATGATCGCGGGGGAGATTCTCCACCACGCAGCCGAAGGAATCCGATCGTTTCTTATTCTGCAACCGTTTGGATGCCTACCCAACCACGTGACCGGCCGCGGTCTGGTGAAGCGCCTAAAGGAGATTCATCCAGAAACGCAGATTCTGAGCCTGGACTACGATCCGGATACCAGTTTCGCCAACATTGAAAACCGGCTACAGATGCTGATTCTCAACAGCCGGATGAGTCAGACCGTCGGATGATGCAGACCGGCGATCCCTTTGAATTGTACAAACAAATTGTGTTGCCCGGTGTAATCTTTTTGTGTGCACAATTCAAGGGGTTCTTGGATGCCCGGGCCACGCGGAACGGAAATCGGGTCGAACGCACATCGGGTGATTGGTTGGTCGACGGGATCACCTGTTGACTACTTACTTGACACATCACGTTGAGTCACCCTTACACTACTGACACCCATCCTCCCCCAAGGAGTACAGTTGTGAACCATGAAGAGAAGCGCATCCCGACCCTGAAAGAAGCGATGCAACACCCGTGCAAGCATCGCGACATGAAACTCGCCCTTGAACCGATGCCGAATTACAGCAAGACCCCGGGAGGCCCTAACGAGACTCCCCTGGCGTTCTGGGCATCATGGGATCTAAAGGACCGTCCCCGCCGTATTGCGCTGCTTCTGGATGATTGCCAGGAAGAGTACCGGCCATACGCGGGTGGGATACTTCCGAACATGCAGAAAATTTTGGACGCCTTTCGGGCCGCACGAATGAAGAGCGATGGCGTTCGGGTAGCGTGGAGTGCATGGAGTCGCCGATTTGACGATGGTATCTCCAACGCCATGGATCGCTGGTATGGCCCGCGGGGTCTGCGACCGGATAACCCAGAGAACGCGGCGTACGTCTTTACCGGGGGCCCCGGTCTGAAACCGTTATCCGAAATCGCACCGACCGATGAGGAAGTGGCCGATGGCTGGTTCTACCACGGAAAACACCTGGACATGTTCTGGACATTTAACGAAGACGGGACCTCGTACCTGGATCAGAAACTCAAGGAACATGACATTGACACGATCGTCATTGTGGGACTTTGGACCGATGAGTGTGTCTTGAGCACCGCGTACGCCGGCAACTCCCGCGGGTACGACGTGGTAGTGGTGGGCGATGCCGTTGCCACGGCCACTGCAAACCAGGAGACCGCTTTGACGGTAGCCAATAGCACCGTGGCAAACGTGCTATCCACGGACGAGGTTGTGCACTACATGCACCACGACTTTGTCACCGGAGAACCGGGCGCCGTGAAAGGCACGCGATATCCCGACGGCCGGAAGGAAGACTGACGGTCTGACCGCCGCCGGCCTATCGTGACCGGCGGCTACTTCCTCCGCTTCAACACTCAGGAATGCGTACCGACACGTTCACCGCCAGCCCCCCCAACGACGTCTCCTTGTAGCGGTCGTTCATATCCTGGGCGGTGGCCCACATCGTCCGCACCACTTCATCGAGACTGACCTTAGCCAGAGAGCTGTCACTCTCCAGGGCGATATGGGCGGCGGTGATCGCTTTGATCGCTCCCATGCTGTTGCGCTCAATACAGGGAATCTGAACGAGGCCGCCGATCGGATCGCACGTGAGGCCGAGGTGGTGTTCCATGGCGATTTCCGCCGCCATCACCGCCTGCTCCGGCGTACCTCCGAGACCTTCCGCCAGTGCCGCCGCGGCCATGGCGGACGAAACTCCGATCTCAGCCTGGCAGCCGCCCATGGCGGCGGAGATTGTGGCGCCACTCTTGAAAATGCCCCCGATAACGCCCGCCACCAGTAGGAAATTAATCACCTCTCGCGGAGTGCCCCCCGGGCGGGATGCTGCCGCGCGGTTTGAGGACCGGGGCGATCCGGAACCTTCGGTTCGACCTGAAAAATAGCGGTAATAGAGCAGAACCGCGGGAATGACCCCGGCGGAGCCGTTGGTGGGGGCTGTGACGATCCGACCGAAGGAGGCGTTTTCTTCGTTGACGGCCATGGAGAAGCAGCCCACCAGCTTGAGCACCCGGGAGAAGTCGTCGGGACTCTCCGCCAGGGCGGCGAGCCATTGCTCCGGATCCTCGGGAACCGCCACCTCGGTGAGCCGCGCGGCCAGAGATGGGGCGCGGCGCGTCACCTCCAGCCCGCCGGGAAGGATTCCGGGATGCCGGCACCCCCGGTGCACCGAATCGCGCATCACCCGCCAGATCTCCATAAGTGAGGAATCGATTTCGGCATCGCTCCGCGTTGCCCGCTCGTTGGCACGGGCGATCTCCGCGATGGAACAGCCCTCACGCCGGCACGCGGCCAGCAGGGTATCCCCGGTGGAGAGGTCATGGGGCGCCGTAGCTTTGGGCGGATCGTGCCGCGCCCCGTGTCCGTGGTGGGCCGGGTCGTCCCATACGACAAATCCACCGCCGATGGAATAGGCGGTCCGTTCGAGAAATGGTGCCGGTTCGCCGTGGGACCACGCCTGAAACCGCATACCGTTGGCGTGGTCCGGAAGTCGCTCCTGACGGCGGTACTCGATGTGGGTGTCGGGGTTGAAAGGGATCGGCGCGTCTCCGGCAAGCCGGAGCGTACCGGTTTCCCGGATGCTCCGGGGTACGGCGGTGACCTGAGGCAATGGGACGGTCACCGGATCGGCGCCGCTGAGCCCCATCATCACGGCGACATCCGTTCCGTGTCCCATCCCTGTGAGCGCCAGCGAGCCGTACAGAATGACCCGGACGCCGCCGACCCGTGGTAGCAGGTTGGCGGCGGCGAGCTCGGCCACGAACGCCTCAGCCGCGCGCCAGGGCCCCAGGGTATGAGAACTAGAGGGGCCAATTCCGACCTTGAGCATATCGAAGACGCCGGGGGCGGGAGCGCCGGCGGGCGCAGGGCCTGGCGCAGGGCTGGGCGGGGCGGACCCAGCGCCCCTTTCCACGTTCGAGCTCATCCGTCGGCCGCGGCGGAAGAGATCCGTACCGCCAATATGTCCGAATGTGAGGCGGATACGGTGGCGATCGCCGCCGGGGACGGGATCGGCTCCACCTGAATGGTGGCCAACGCGCCCTCATCGCCGGAGAAGAGGTGGTTGGTCATACCGCGAACGTTGATTCCCGCCTGCTCCAGCGCGGTGAGGGCGTGGGCCAGTACCCCCACCCGATTGCGGTGCCGAATTTCGAGAACCGCCGCGTCGGCGGGAGCCGGCGTGTCTCGCTCGGGAACGTTCACCAGCGAGGGAACCGCCTCTCCCGCGAGAAACGCGCGGATCCGTTCCACGGTGGCGGCGGCCACTGCGGTCTGCGCCTGCTCGGTAGACGCACCGATGTGGTGTGTACCGTACATCAGCCCGGCAGAGGCGTCTGCGAACTCGGCCGCAAAGAGCGCCGGGTCCACCTCGCCTTCACCCCCGGACGGCTCACCGTCAAAGACATCGAGACCTACGCGGAGTCCCCGCTCGCGCACCGCCTGGCGCATCGCCCGTTCATCCACTACCGTGGCCCGGGAAGTATTCACAACCAACGCCCCCTCCGGAAGCTCTGCAAAGAACCGCTCGTCCAAGAGCTGTTTGGTCTCCGCCGTGGCCGCCACATGGACGGTGACGGCGTCACTGCTCCGGGCCACCTCATAGACGTCGTGCGCACGGCGGACACCCAGGGCCTCCGCGCGTTTCGGAGTGAGAGACCGACTCCAGGCAACGACGTCCATGCCGAACGCTCTGGCCCGGGAGATCACTTCACGGCCGATTGATCCGGTACCGATCACTCCGAGCGCTCTCCCCGCAAGCCCTCGGGCCGCGCTATATTCTTTTTTGTTCCAGCGCCCTCTGCGGAGATCGATTACGTTGTCCGGGATGCGACGATCCAGCGCCAGGAGCAGGCCCATGGTGAGCTCCGCCACGGCGGCGGCGTTGGTGCCGGGACAGTTGGCCACGCGAACCGCGTGGGCGGACGCTGCCTCCAGATCGATCGTGTTGACGCCGGCCCCGGCACGAATTACCAACTGCAACGCCGGCGCCCGCTCAAAGACCTCCGCGCCAACCTTGGTCGACCGTACCACGAGAATGGTCGCCTCAGTGGCTACCGCCAGCTCCGGCAGGGTGTCGGCGGTGGCCCCCGCTTCGTAGTGAACGGTGGTACCCAATTGTTCAATTTCTTTTCGACTGCTGTCAGGAAATGAGTCGGCGATGAGTACGTGTGACATAGGCTACCTCCCGCCCACGGAACGCCGCGGGGATCCAAAGAATGGATTTAGCGTACCGTGGGTGTCCGGTTCCGCACAAGGAAAATTCGAGACCGGAAAACGGCTACAGCGATGCCGGCATCGCTCCTTCCACGCCCGCCTGCCACTGCGTCGGACTCATGCCGGTCTTCTTCTTGAACAGCCGAGAAAAATAGTACTGGTTTTCGAAGTTCATCCGTGCGGAGACCTCTTTCACCGTAATCCCCGGCTCCCGGAGTAGTTCTCGCGCCCGGTGGATACGCAACTGGAGGTAATACTGGTAGGGTGTGAGCCCGGTGTACTGCCGGAAGACGCTCAGCAACCGGGTGTATCCCAGCCCCACCCGATGCGCGATTTCATCGACGCTCACGCTATCCTCCACGTGCTCCTGCATGATCGCTCGGGCGCGTTCCACCATCGTCCGATCCCCCGCTCCGGTGCGGGAAGTGATCTCAATCGCGTGAATGTGTGCCAAGAGCTGGAGGACTAACGCTCCCAATCGCACCTGAAATCCGGGGGTTTGTCCCCGACAGAGTCCTACGATCTGTTCGTAATCGGCGATGATCTCTTGGTTGAGACCGATGTGATGGATCGGCTTCTGCGGTGTGAACAGGCCGTGCCGCGACAGCCGGTGAGCATGCTCGCCGGAGAACCCCACCCAGTACTCGTTCCAGCCCGTCTCCAGACGAGGCCGATAGGCGTGGCGCACCCCGGGGAAGAGAATCATCATATCGCCTGCTTCCACACTAACAGTCCCCGAAGGGGTGGAATCAAACCATCCACTGCCGGACGTGAGGTACACTACCTGAAACTCGTCCAAGATTCGTCCCGACACCACGGTGGCGGCGTGGGAGGCGGGGTGGGACTCGGGCTGCGGAGGATACGCCGCGTATGGAGGGACTCGGGTATAGCCGGCGTCGTTGCACCAAATTTCCCATCGAACCGCCTCCGAATTCACTGGAAGGTACCGTGAAAAGCTTGTAGCGTAACCGCTCATAAAAAAAAGTATATCACACCCACCGTTTTGTACATTCCGCGATTCTAGAAACTGGGTATAGCGTAAGCTCATGAAATCGCAACAACCACTGACGATCGGCATGTTCGGAATCGGACTGGACACCTATTGGCCGCAGTTCACCGGATTGAAAGAACGCCTCGAGGGATATCAGAAGCAGATTTCCGGACTCATTGAGGCTGCCGGCGACGTGGAACTCGTCGACGTGGGGCTGGTAGACAACCCGGAACGCTCGCAGGCGGTGGGGTCTCTGTTCCGACAGAAGCAAGTGGACGTAGTTTTTTTGTATATCTCTACGTATGCGCTCTCCTCCACGGTACTCCCGGTGGCGCAGGCGACGGGTGTTCCGATTATCGTACTCAACATTCAGCCGGTGGCCGCGATCGACTACGAGGGATTTAACGCGCTCGGTGATCGAGGCAAGGCGACCGGCGAATGGCTCGCCCACTGCCAGGCGTGTTGCGTGCCGGAAATTGCCGGCGTGTTCAAACGCGCCGGTATCGATTATCACCTGGTGACGGGGTATCTGGGAGAACCCGAGACGGAAACGGCGATCGGTGAGTGGATCGCCGCCGCCCGCGTTGCCCGCGTGATGCGCACCAACCGGCTGGGCGTAATGGGCCACTACTACGCCGGTATGTTGGATGTGTATACCGACATGACGCGCCAAATCGCGCACTTTGGTGGTCACATCGATCTCATAGAAATAGACGAACTTGCGGAACTGCGAGCCGGCGTCTCCGCCGCAGAAGTGGATCAGAAGATCGCGGAGTTCAGACAACGGTTTGATGTCTCCCGCGAATGCGAAACAGAGGAATTGCAGAGGGCGGCCCGGACGTCGGTCGCGTTGGACAAGCTGGTTTCCAGCCACCGGTTGGGCTCATTAGCGTACTACTATGAGGGAACCCCGGGTTCCACCCATGAGGATATCGTCACCTCGGTAATTGCCGGCAACACCCTCCTCACAGGAAACAACGTTCCGGTGGCCGGCGAGTGCGAGATCAAAAACGCCCAAGCGATGAAAATCATGGACAGCTTTGGAGCCGGCGGCTCGTTTTCGGAGTTCTACGCCATGGACTTCAACGAAGGGGTGGTGCTCCTGGGACATGACGGTCCCGCTCATCCGGTAATCGCCGAGGGGCCGGTGGGGCTCGTCCCCCTGCCGGTATATCACGGCAAGCCCGGAAAGGGGCTTTCCATCCAGATGACCGTGCAGCACGGTCCGGTGACGCTCTTGTCGGTGTGCGAAGGCCCCGAAGGGGTCTACATGATCACCGCCGAGGGCGAAAGCGTTCCCGGTCCGGTGCTCCATATCGGAAACACCAATAGCCGGTATCGATTCTCGCTGCCCCCACGGGAATTTGTAGACCGGTGGGCGCACCTCGGACCATCACACCACTGCGCAATCGGCATCGGCCATGTGGCGGATCGAATCGAAAAACTCGGAAGCCTGCTGGGTATTCCGGTGGAAAGGGTATGCTAATATGAGACGAACGGCCTTCACGATGCAGCTCAAACCGGGCGTTCGAGATGAGTACAAGAAACGGCATGACGAAATCTGGCCCGAGTTAGTCTCGGCGCTGGAGGCGGCGGGCATCCGGGACTACGGAATCTATCTTGATCCCCGAACCGACACGCTGTACGCGTCCCAGAAGCTCACCGAGCACAACACGAGTGATCACCTCCCGGAGTTGGAGATCATGCGGCGGTGGTGGGACTATATGGCGGACCTCATGGAGACGAACCCCGACGGCTCGCCGGTGGTGTACCCACTGGATGAAATGTTCTACATGGACTGAATCCGAGGAGGATTGCCTTTGTCCAACGATACGATACTCGAACTGAAAGATATCTCAAAGTTCTTCCCCGGGGTGCGCGCCCTGGATAACGTGCACTTCGATCTGCGTCCCGGTGAGATCCACGGTCTCATGGGGGAAAACGGCGCCGGCAAGTCGACGTTTATCAAGATTATTACCGGGGTTCATACCCCCGATACCGGCGAGATCTTTATAGACGGCCACGCGGTGCAGTTCAAGAATCCCATGGAGGCGCAACGAGCAGGGGTTGCCGCAATCTACCAGCACGTCACGTCGTATCCGGATCTCACCGTGGCGGAGAATATCTTCATGGGGCACGAGCGCGTGCGCCCGCTGACGCGCAGAATCGACTGGCGCAAAATGCATGAGGAGGCGCAGGCACTCCTCGAGCAACTCGATGCAAATTTCACCTCTCATGAGCGAATGGGCTCGCTCTCGGTCGCCCGGCAACAGATCGTGGAGATTGCGAAGGCGCTGTCCACCAAGGCGCGCATCATTATTATGGACGAGCCCACAGCGGCGCTCACCCATCACGAAAGCGAAGAACTCTACCGCATTACCACGGGCCTGCGCGATTCAGGAGTGGCGGTCATCTTCATCTCTCATCGGATGGAGGATATCGAACGGCTGGCCGACCGGGTGACGGTGTTTCGCGATGGTCAGTACGTCGGGTCGTGGAACGCGTCGGAGATCAATCAGCACGAACTAATTGTGGCAATGGTAGGGCGGGAAATCTCTCAGATGTATCCCAAGCGCACCGTGCAGATCGGGGAGGAAGTTCTCCGCGTTGAGAAACTGTCCCGCACCGGATATTACCGGGACGTTTCCTTGGATGTTCGGGCCGGGGAGATCGTGGCGCTGACGGGTCTCGTGGGGGCCGGTAGGACGGAAGTGTGTGAGTCGATCTACGGGGTGTATCCCGCCGACTCGGGAGAAATCTATCTCAACGGAGAGCTGGTCGCCCCCCAATCCCCCATGGACGCCCTGGCACTGGGAATCGGCCATGTTCCCGAGGATCGGCAATTGCAAGGGCTCATTCTGGAATGGGAGATCGGGAAGAACATCACCCTGCCGTCGATAGCAGACCTGTCCGACCATGGATGGCTCAATGAAGAGCGCGAACGGGTCGTTGCAGGACAGTTGTCGGATAAGCTCACCGTAAAGGCAAACTCAATCTACACCACCGCCATGACGCTCTCCGGTGGAAACCAGCAGAAGGTAGTGGTTGCGAAAGCGCTGAGCCGACCCTTGAAACTGATAATTCTGGACGAACCGACCAAAGGCGTCGACGTCGCCGCGAAAGCCGCAATCTGCGAAATCATCGGTGATCTGGCGGAACAAGGATACGGGATTCTGCTGGTATCCTCGGAGATGCCGGAGGTGCTCGGCATGAGCGATCGCATCGTGGTCATGAAACAAGGCCGCGTTACCGCGCACCTTACTACCGCGGAGGCCACGCAGGAGGAAATTCTGAACGCAGCAATGGTTGTAGCTACGGGAGCGGAGCGCACGTGATGGCCAAGAAACGTATCGTACTAACTGAAAACCTCCGGGAGTTGGGGCTTTTGATCTTTATTGTGGTTCTGTCGATTGCGATTCAGGCCCGAAATCCGGCGTTTCTCACGCCGCGCAATATCAACGCCTTGCTCACCAACACCTCGATCCTGGCTATACTTGCCGTCGGCATGATGCTGGTGCTGGTGACCCGGGGCATCGACCTTTCGGTGGGGTCGCTCATGGCGTTCACCGGCATGGTTACCGCCCTCACCGTGGCCGGAATTCCCGGTATCCTCCCGGGCGTGGCGATCGGCCTGAGTACCGGCCTTGGGGTGTTACTCGGCATGATTACGGGATTGCTGGTGGCGCGGTTTGACGTGCTACCGGTCATTGCCACCCTCGGTATGATGAATGTCATCCGCGGCCTCACCTACGTGGTCAGCGGCGGCCAGTGGGTCAGCTCATATCAGATGTCCGCTAACTTCAAAGCGATCGCTACCGGCCGGGTCTTGGGCATCAACAATCTCATCGTCATTGCCGCGGCGGTATATGTGGTGGCAGCGATTTTTATCAATCACACCCGCACCGGGCGCCGGATCTACGCGGTGGGATCCAATCCCATGGCGGCGGAAGTATCAGGTATTCCCAAACGGAGACTGATATTTCTCGTGTACTCAATCATGGGAGGGCTTTCCGGTCTGGCCGGCGTCCTCTGGGTTGCGCGATTCGCCTCCGCCCAGGGAAACACGGCCATCGGATACGAGTTACAAGTGATCGCGGCGTGCATTCTGGGGGGTGTCAGTATTAACGGTGGCGTGGGGAAACTCTCGGGCCTCCTGTTGGGAACCCTGATGCTCGGCATCCTGGCAAATGCGCTCCCCCTTATCGATGTATCCCCCTTCTGGCAGCAGGGGATCCAAGGAATTGTCGTGCTGGCGGCGGTAATTACCAACGTCATGGTCCGTCGGAACACCGAACGGAACGCGTTGCGGCGACGGGCGATTTAACGGAGGTATGCAGCTATGAGCGATCAAATACGGATCGGCATTACCCGCGAGCGCAATTGGCGGGAGTTTTTCTTTCAATGGGAATGGATATTGGTGGGCGTGCTCCTGCTGGTAATCGCCGTGAACACGTGGATTTCACCATTCTTTCTCAATCTCAACACCTTTATCAGGACGCCCGCAACGTTTCTAGACAAGGCGTTTATCGTCTTTCCAATGATGTTCGTCCTGATTCTGGCGAAGATCGACATCTCCGTCGGTTCCACCGTGGCGATGTCGGCGGTAATCATGGCAACCACCTATAACGCGGGGCTCCCGATGCCGCTGGCGATACTGCTGTGTCTCACCGTCGCCGGTCTCGGCGGCGCAATTAACGGCTGGTTGCTGGTGAGGTTTAAGGAGTTGTCATTTGTCATCGTCACCCTCTCCACGATGATCATCTACCGAGGAATCGCCTACATCATTCTCGGCGATCAAGCCTCGGGGGGGTTTCCGGAATGGTTTTCCTACCTGGGATGGGGCGACCTCTTCGGCATTCCGTTCATCTTCGTGGCGTTTATCGTGGCGGCGGTCGCCTTCGGGTTGCTGCTTCACAAGACAACGTTCGGCCGGGCCGTCTTCGGCATGGGTCGAAACGCGATGGCCTCCCGATACTCGGGTGTCAACGTAGACCGCGTGGTGTTTACGGTGTTTGCACTCAACGGCCTGATGGCCGGGGTGACGGCGCTGTTTCTCACCTCCCGCATGGGAAGCACCCGGCCCAACGTGGCCACCGGGTATGAGTTGGAGGTGATCGCCATGGTGGCGCTGGGTGGAGTCAGCACCAGCGGCGGTATCGGACGAATCGGCGGTCCGATTCTGGCGGTGTTTATTATTGGATTCTTGAGCTACGGCATGGGCTTGGCCAATTTGCAGGCACCGGTGGTGCTGGTGGTGATCGGCTCTCTGCTGATCATCTCGGTACTGGTACATCGAATCCGATTTCGAAGTAAGAAGAAGATCAACTCGACCGTGTAGCGTTGCTATGAACGTCGAGAGAAAACAACAGGAGGTCTCCCTATGAGAAAAGTAGTCATTTCACTACTTATTGTAATGCTGGCGGCAGCGCCGGCAGCGGTGTTGTTCGCAAGCGGAAGCGGCGAGCAGGATGGAGCCGAACGGCACGCGTTCGTCTTCAAGAACACCGGTAATCCCTACGGCGAAAAGCAGATGGAGGGATTTGAAGACGGAATCGAGGAGCAAGGGGCGGAGGCGATTCTCCGTGCTCCCGATCAGCCCACGGCGGAAGCTCAGATCCAAATCGTTGATCAGCTGGTGGCGCAACAGGTTACCTCGATCAGCATCACCGGTAACGACTTTGACGCCCTGGAGCCGGTACTCTCCCGCGCGATGGACGGTGGTATCCCCGTTCTTTCCGCAGACTCCGCGGTCAATCCGGACAGCCGCATGGTTCACATCAACCAGGCCGACTCTGAGATGATCGGGCGGACGCTCATTCAAGCTGCCCACGATATGGCCGACGGCGCTGGGGACATTGCGATCCTCTCCGCAACCAGCCAGGCATCCAACCAGAACCTATGGATCGAATGGATGGAGACGGAACTGGAAGAGGATCCGGACAAGTACGCCGATCTGGAACTGGTGCGCGTCGCATACGGCGATGACCTCCGCGACAAGTCGGTCAGCGAGACTGAAGCGCTGTTGCAAAGCTATCCCGATCTCAAAGTAATCATTGCTCCCACCACCGTGGGTATTGCCGCAGCGGCTCGGGTCATCACCGACAACGATCTGATCGGCGAAGTCTATGTGACCGGCCTGGGTCTACCCTCGGAGATGGCGGAATACATCGAGAACGGCGCCACTCCCTATATGTTCCTGTGGAACCCGATCGACGTGGGGTACCTCACCGCCTATGCCGCTACTGCTCTCGCATCCGGGGATATCACCGGTGCGGAGGGGGAAACGTTCTCTGCAGGCCGCCTTGGGGACTTTGAGATCGTAGAAGCAAGTGACGGTGGCACGGAAGTGCTTCTGGGCGCTCCCTTCCGGTTTGATCCCGATAACATCGACGAGTGGAAGGACGTGTATTAGACGCGAACTTCTGCCCGCAGATGTGAAAGGCCGCCCCGTACGGGGCGGCCTTTTTTGGTGCAGCCTTGAGAAGACGCGCACCAAAATACCGTCGGTACCGGTCAGTCTCCCAACCAGTTAACCGTGTACAGGTCCAGCCGGCGATCCTTGTAGTTGGTCACCGACCCCTCGTAGCGCAGTCGCTTTAGCTTGTCCAAGTCGAGGTCCACCAGGAGGGTCATCTCGGTATTTGGAGTGCTCTCAGCCATAATGGCATCGTGGGGAAACGAGAAATCCGAGGGAGAGAATACCGCGGACTGGCTATACTGAATGTCCACATTATCCACCCGGGGGAGGTTGCCGACGCTGCCGGTAATCGCCACGTAGCACTCGTTTTCGATCGCCCGCGCCTGGGCAGTACGCCGTACGCGGAGATATCCGTTCTTGGTGTCCGTCCAAAACGGTACAAAGAGAATCTCCAGTCCCCGCTCGCCCATAACGCGGGCCAATTCCGGAAACTCCACATCGTAACAGACGAGAATTCCGATCTTGCCGGCATCCGTATCGAATACGCGAAGGCTCGAGCCGCCGTGCATCGTCCAACTCCAACTCTCCTGGGGGGTAATGTGCAGCTTGTACTGCGCCTCAACGTTTCCGTCGCGATGAAAGAGGTAGGCAACGTTGTACATCGTCTCGGTGCCGTCCTCGTCTACGTGCAGTTCCGGCATGCTTCCACCGACGATATTCACGTTATACGTTACCGCGAAGTGCGAGAGAGCTTCACACATTTGCGCGGTATACGTCGACAAGTGGCGCACAGCGGCGACGCTGGTTTCCTGGTCGCCCAACCCCATAAGCGCCGCGTTGAAAAACTCCGGGAATACACAGAAATCGCTCTGATAATCCGCGATGGCATCAACAAAGAACTCCACCTGTTCCAAGAGCATTTCCAGCGACGTGACGTGGCGCATTTGCCATTGCACCATTCCCACCCGTACGTTCCGTTTGGGAGCGTTCACCAGGGCCGGCTGATTGCGCTGGTAGAAGATGTTTACCCATTCGAGGAGCGTGGCGTTGCCGTGAGAACGCAGATCTTCGGGGTTGTAATCCTCCAGGACGCGCTTTACCTGGAAATCGTTGGCAAGCTGAAAGGTCAGGATCGGATCATAGAGATCTTGCCGCTTTACCTTCTCGATGTATTCGTGCGGGCTCATCTCCCCGGCATACTTGTGGTACTCCGGGATGCGTCCTCCGGCCAGGATCGCCCGGAAGTTCTCATCGCGGCACAGCTCTTTCCGGGCGTCGTAGAGCCGTCGCCCCAACCGGTATCCTCGATACTCCGGATCAACAAATACGTCGAGGCCATACATCGCATCGCCGTGCGGGTTGTGGAGCACCGAAGAGCTCCCTTCCAATAGTTCTTCGTAGCTATGAGCGGCTGAGAATCGCTGATAGTCCACCCGAACGGTCAGCGCCACCGCGACGATCGTTCCATTATCTTCGATGCCGAACTGCGCGTGGGGAAATCGTTGGATCAAGGCCGCAATCACTTGCTTCGGCCACGACCCATCAAGGTCGGGATAGACCTTGTCCATAAGGCGTTTTATCTGGGGATAATCGTCCATGCGAAGATTCCGCAGATCCAACCGGTGTGCATCATATTCACGTTCTTGTTCCATACTTGTTCCTTATCGGGTCTGTTCCACCGCGGACGTCGCGGGCAGAGCCCCCGCGGACCAGTGATCTGCCCGCCAACGGCTCGGCCGAACCGCAGCGATCTCATAAAACACGCGGGAGAAATGGTACTGATCGCTAAATCCGTAGGTTCGAGCGATCTCCTTAATCGAGCGACCGGTATGAGCCAGCTCCCATTTGGCGGCGTTGACTTTCAACCCCAGATAATACCGGTAGGGCGATGTCCCTGTACGCTGCATAAACAGCCGATGAAGGGTGGAGCGGCTGCAACCCACGCGTTGTTCGAGGTGAGTTGTCTCAATATGTCCGTGCAGGCGTTCCAACATCAACTCCCGGGCTCGCTCAAAGCGATGATCGGACTGACCGTCGGTCTCCGCTACCTGCAAGGCTCGAGCTATACGACCCAGCAATTCTTGCAGAATTCCGGCAAGCTCAACCTGCTCCGCGATCTGTGGCTGCACCGAGAGACGCAGTCCCCGCCCAAAGAGGTGATTGAGGTCCTCTTGGGCGCCGGGGCCCACCATGACCGCCCGCGTCTCACCAAGCCCCAACATCCGCCACACGCGGTCCACGTGGGCACCGGAAAACCCGATCCAGTACTCCTGCCAGCCGGTCTCACCGTCAGGCGCATAGCGATGCCAATCGCCGGGGCGGAGCAAGAACACCGTCCCCGCCGCCACCGGCACCGTACCGTGGCGCGCATTCTCGAACCACCCGGCGCCGCGCGAAATGTACACCACTTGGTATTCGGCCAGGCGGCGCCCCCCGCCGGCCACGGCGCGATACTGACGCGGGTGTTGCTCCGGCACCAAAGGATACGCAAACCCCGGAGGAGTCCACGCGGCACCGGCGTCGAGACAATGGACGCCTAACGCGCGCACCTCCGCAGGAGGAACGAAATACTGTACGTGGTTGCGGGTCAGTTCCGGCACGTGACAAAAACGTACATCGATTCGGCACCTTTGTCCATCGCGGCCCGGCCGCGCGTATGGTACCATTTTGGGACTAAAATACGGGAGGTCACCATGGCACATTCGAACATCACCACGCGCTACGAGGATGCCCGCGCACAGTACGCCGAGCTCGGGGTGGATACCGAGGAAGCGCTGCGCCAACTGGAGCACGTGGCGATCAGCATCAACTGCTGGCAGGCCGATGATGTTGGGGGCCTGGAAGGCGTCGGTCAGCTAACCGGGGGCGGCATCCTGGCCACCGGATCGTATCCGGGCAAGGCGCGCAGCGCCGACGAGATCCGCCGGGACTTCGAGTTTGCCTCGCGGCTGATTCCAGGGACCCACCGCTTCAACCTGCACGCCATGTATCTGGAACACGGGGGCAAGACGGTAGATCGGGACGAGATTGAAGTGTCCCATTTTCAAGCGTGGATCGACTGGGCACAGCACTTGGGAATCGCGTTGGATTTTAATCCCACCTTTTTTTCACACCCCAAAGCGGACGACGGATTTACGATCGCCAGTCGGGACCAGGGAACGCGGGAGTTCTGGATCGAGCATGGCCGCAGATGCCGTGAGATCAGCGCCGCCATGGGCAAAGCGCAAGGCAGCCCCAGTACCAACAATTTTTGGATGCCCGACGGCTGGAAGGATCAGCCCGCCGATCGTCTGGTACATCGCCGCCTTCTTATGGAGTCGCTGGATGCGATTTTTGAGCAACCCTACGACCGAGCCCACACCCTCGATGCGGTGGAGAGTAAGCTCTTTGGTATCGGTTCTGAGAGTTACGTCGCCGGAAGCCACGAGTTCTATCTGGCGTATGCCCTGTCCCGCAAGATTCTGTTTACGATGGACGCCGGCCACTACCATCCCACCGAGACGATCAGTGAGAAAATCAGCGCCCTCCTTCCGTTCCTGGATCAACTCATGCTGCACGTGTCGCGCCCGGTTCGCTGGGACAGCGATCATGTGGTATTGTTCGATGAAGAGACCAAGGCGATCATGCGGGAGATCGCGCGCGCCGACGCGTGGGATCGGGTTTTTCTGGCGGTGGATTTCTTTGACGCCAGCATCAACCGGATCAGCGCGTGGGTAATCGGACTGCGCGCCTCGCTGAAGGCAGCCCTGTATGCGCTTCTGGAACCGCGGGGGCGGCTCCTGGATGCGGAGCTCAGCGGACGGCTGGGAGATCGCCTGGCGTTACTGGAGGAGGCGAAAACGCTGCCCTTCGGCGCAGTCTGGGATATGTTCTGTGAACGCCACGAGGTACCGATTGGACCGGCATGGCTGGATCAGGTGAAGAAATATGAAGACGACGTGCTGAGCGCCCGGGGCTGAGCACCCGGGGTCACGTTCTCCGGATGAGCTGCCGCGGTCGAGCACAACACACAGAGGAACAAGACACGATATGAATGGACTTGAAGAGATTGTCGCGTTGTCCCGCCGATACGGCGAAGGATACGATTGGGTTATCGCCGGTGGCGGCAATACATCCGTGAAGGATGAGCATACGATGTGGGTAAAGTCCTCCGGAACTACTCTGGCCACTATAACAGCCGACGAGTTTGTGGCGATGGATCGTGCCAAGCTGGCTGAGATTTGGAGCACGTCCTACCCCTCCGATCCGGACGCTCGCGAGAAGCGGGCGCTGGAAGATCTCATGGCGGCCCGAGCCGACACCGGCCGTACGGGGAACGAGCATAGTCGCCGCCCAAGTGTAGAAACTCTGATGCATGCGCTCTTTCCGCATCGCTTTGTGGTACACACCCACCCCACCATGGTGAACGGAATCACCTGTGCCCGCCGGGGTGAGGCCGCCGTGCGAGAAATCTTCGGGGACACCGCCCTGTGGGTCCCCACCATTGATCCCGGCTACACCTTGGCTCGTGACATGAAGACCCGCATAGACCAGTGGCTGGCCGACCATGACGGTGCGTGGCCAACGATCGTCGTCATGCAAAACCACGGGCTGGTGGTGGCGGCGGAAACGATCGAAGAGATCGACGCGATCCACACCACGGTCAATGAGAAGGTTCGTGCGGCGGTGGGACGCTCACCGGAAATGACGCCGGAAGAGCGAGACTCTGATCGTCTTCGGGAACCGGCGGAAGCGGTCGCTCGGGCACTGGCAGAAATGTCCGCCGCCCACGGCAGCGCCCTGGAGCGGCCGGTGGTAACCGCCTTCACCAATCCTGAGCTTCAGCGCCGAGCGGCATCACCGGAGTCGATGGAACCGATCTCGTCGGCGTTCAGTCCCGATCACATCGTCTACAGTGGACACCGTCCCTGCTACGTGAACCTTCCGGAGGATACAAATTCGCCGCAGGTTTTACATGCTGAAGTACTCCATGCGGTCCACGATTATGTACACGATGAAAACTGCGCACCGAAGGTCGTCGTTATTCGCGGCCGCGCGGCAGTAGCGGTAACTCCCACGGAACGAAAGACGGAGATCGCGCGGCTGCTCTTTCTGAACGCGCTCCAGATCGCTGCCTATGCCGAAAGCTTTGGCGGATCGCAATTTATGCCGGAGGACCAGATCGACTTTGTCCGAGGGTGGGAAGTGGAGAAGTTCCGGGAGCAGTACAGCACGACGTAATTGTGACGATGCCACGGAATCCCGTCGTCACCGCGCCGGGGGTCATGACGGCTTGCGCCGCAAGCGTCCCAGCCGAACCTGGTTTCGGCCATGATCCTTGGCAGCGTATACCGCCCGATCAGCCGCCTTGAGCACGTCCGTCAACGGTTGGTCTCGTTCCGTGCGAACCGCACACCCGATGCTGCACGTCACGGCCACCGAGGTTTTTCGGTGCTTCACCGGCGCGGATTCCACCGACCGGCGCACCTCTTCCAGCAGCGCGCGAAGCTCATCTTCCTCCACATGAGGGACAAACACGATGAGCTCTTCACCTCCGTACCGAGCCACACTCCCTCGAGGAACTACCTGGAGCCGAATCCGCTGCGCAATCTCCTGGAGCACGGCATCTCCCATGTCATGTCCGTGCTTGTCGTTAATCGTTTTGAAGTGGTCTAAGTCGATGAGCCCCACTCCGAAGGGGGGCCGCGTATCCAAACGACTTTGCTCCGCAAGCACCTCGTCGCACCAACCTCGATTATAGATTCGCAGGAGAGGATCGTAGGACGCCCGGTTCTCCAATCGCTGAAACCAGTGAAAGAGCGTCCCAATCGCGATAACCACCGGCAACCACGCCAGCACCATCCCCTGCAGCAGAAGATCGGTATTCGGCGGCAGCCACCCCACCGAGAGCAACAGGACGGACCCGGCGTGGATACCGCCGAGGCCGAAGCTGTGCGCCTCGGTAAAGAGCGATAGTAACAATACCGCCGCCGCCACTGAACTAAACACCCAAAACGCCGTGGAGCGGAGGTCCCGCAGCGCCAGCAACTGATCGGCCAGCACCACCCGCACCTCCGAAATCAACAGCCCCAGCACAAACGCCCCCACGATGATCGCCACCATGACCAACGTCATTCGGATCGTTGACCGATATCCCACGTACTCCGGGGCAACCACCGTTACAAGCAGCACAAACAGCACCGCCGCGTATCCGAGAAACACGGCGGCGGGAAAAACCGCCGTCCCGGTCAGGTCTACCACGAGGGGAAGCCCAAACACCAACAGCACCGCGATCACCGACACCGATGCCGCCCCAACTGCCAACGCATAAATCTTGAAGTTGTGGACGCGCGGATAGGAGGCGTGCCCGAACCACGCGGTCGCCACCGCGCCGGCCATTCCAACCAATACGAGGATTCGATCGCGCTCCGTGGGATCCGCACCGGCGAACCCGCCTTCCCACAACCCATGCACGACATACGCTGAGGCCAGACCGATCATGAGCGCGGCGAGTCCCCAGGATCGGTGCTCCCCATGCGCTAGCGCCACAGGGAGTTTACCTCGTCGGCGATCATCTCGAGACCAGCCTGCGTGTCCGCCGGTTCCTGTCCGTAGTTTATCCGCAGGCATTGGCGAGCGTGGCTCCACCGGTGAATCTCCGGGTCACCAAAGAAGAAGTACTCGCCGGGAACCACGATCACATTCCGCGCCTTGAGCCGCTCGTACAATTCCCGGCTGGTGATCGGCAGCTCCGGAAGCCAGAGCCAGAGAAAGAGCGCTCCCTCTGTTCGGTGGAGAGAAAACGGCACCCCCGGATCAAACGCCTGGGAAATCCATTGTCGACCGCGCTCCGCACGCTCCCGGTAGAACGGCTGAATCACCGACCGTGATAATTCGAGGATGCGACCGTCCCGCACGAGCGGTTCCACCAGCACCTGCCCCACGGTGGTATTCGCCAGACTCAACACCGCGTTCGCCCGGCTCAGGGCGTTCACAATCTCCCGGGAGCCGATGATGATACCGGTCCGCGTACCCGGGAGTCCGATCTTCGACAGACTCATGCCGAGCACGATGTTCTCATTCCACATCGGCTGGGCGGGGCCGGACACCACATCATCGAAGACGATATGCGGAAAGGGCATTCCATAGGCGTTGTCAATGATCAGCGGCACCTCGTAGCGCTGCGCCAGCGCATCCAGGCGATGCATCTCCTGATCGGTGAGCACGTTGCCGGACGGATTGGTAGGACGGGAGACGCAGATCGCGGTAATGGGGGGCTCCGGGCCCCGTCGAGCGGAGGCGAGCTGCGCCTCCACCGCATCGAAATCGATGTGATACTTGTGGGTATGCGCGTCTATTCGTTCAATGTGCGGCCGGCACGCCACAAACGCCCGTGGATCTAGTCCCTGATCGGCGTATCCGATGTATTCCGGCATGAGCGGAAAGAGGACTCGCCCGCCGCCCCTCGAGACCCTACCCCCCGCGCCGCCGGCCGGGGTCTCACCGGCGTCGCGCGCATCAGCCGGACCGCTCAGCATATTCAACAGAATGAAGAATGCGGTCTGGCTCCCGTTGGTGATCGCCACATTTTCCGAGGTCAAACCCCACTTGAATTCGCGATTGAGAAGCCCCGTGAGCGCTTCGATAAACGCCGGCTGTCCCTGGGGCGAGTCATAGTTGCCCAGCATGCGCTCCACCGCTCCCTCCTGGGCAAGGAGCTCGCGCATGCGCTCACGCCACACCGCCTCAACCTCCGGAATATGGGCGGGATTTCCCCCGCCGAGCATATACTTCTTCTCGGTGCCGGATAGCGCGCGCCCCATATCGTCCATGAGATCCATGATTCCGGTGGGTCCGCCGAGAGTAGTACCAAAATGGGAAAACTGCATGGCGTCGAAGTATAGAGAAAAAGCCGCTCAGTTGAAACTGAGGGAGCTTACGTGTAGCCTTCCTCAATCATGGCACGTATTCGTACCTACAATAAGATCGCCCCGGAAGGGCTCGCGATCCTGGAAGATCGGGGCCACCAGGTGGGTCCCGATGTTGATGATCCCGACGCAATCCTCGTGCGCAGCGCACAGCTGCACGATATCGAGTTTGGATCATCCCTGAAGGCGATCGCCCGCGCCGGTGCGGGAGTCAATAACGTCCCCGTTAGTCGCTGCACGGACGCAGGCATCGTGGTGTTCAACACTCCCGGCTCCAACGCTAACAGCGTAAAAGAACTCGTCGTGGCGGGACTCATGCTCTCGAGTCGCAGGATTCTCGACGGATACACATGGACGCAGCACCTCGATCCCTCCACCACTGATGTCGCCCAGGAGGTTGAGTCCGGCAAAAGCGCCTTCGCCGGCCCGGAAGTCGCCGGCAAGAAGCTGGGGGTTATCGGCCTAGGAGCGATCGGCGTAATGGTGGCCAACATCGGAGAGGCGCTGGAAATGGAGGTTGTCGGATACGATCCGTATCTGTCGGTGGAAAACGCCTGGGGACTCTCCCGCTCGGTACGTCGCGCCGGTAGCCTCGAGGCTCTCATCGCCGAGGTTGACTACGTCACCCTCCACGCCCCTCTGAACGAGAACACCCGGGGACTCATTAGTTCCACACTCCTGAAGCGCGCCAAACCGGGATTACGCATTCTCAACTTTGCCCGCGGCGGACTGGTGGATAACGGCGCGATCCTCACTGCTATCAGGGGCGGCACCGTGCGATACTACGTGACCGATTTTCCCGAGGCGGAGCTGATCGGGGTTGAAGGCGTGATTACCATTCCACACCTGGGAGCATCGACACCGGAAGCGGAAACCAACTCCGCGGTCATGGCGGCCCGACAATTAGCGGACTATCTGGAATACGGCAACGTTCGAAACGGCGTCAACATTCCCAATTGTACGATGGACGGCAACGGAGGAGATCGCATCGTGTTTATCAATCGTAACGTGCCGAATATGGTGGGTCAGGTCACCACCATCCTGGCGGAGGCGGGGCTCAACATCTCCGATATGATAAATCGCCATCAGGGGGACTTGGCGTACAACATCATCGACATCGATAGCACCGTGGGCGATGCGGTCACCGAGAAAATTCGAGCCATTGACGGAATCGTGCGGCTCAGGGTGATTGCAGCCGGAGGGGGATCGCGATGAGCATGCACCGCGCCGCACTCCTAGCACTGGTAATGGTATGGGCGACACCGGTGGCTACGGTCGCAGCCCAGTCACCGACCGACGACCTGGACCCGGGGCTCTACGCTCGGATCGAGACAAGCCGCACGGTGGAAGGGAACGATTCGATTCTCCTCGAGCTGGAATACGAAAAGGTCCCCATGACCGTTATGAACTTCGTGGGTCTAGCGGAAGGCACGATCGACCACTCCCGCGAGGATTCTCAGCGGTTCTACGACGGCCTCACGTTCCACCGCGTGATCGAAGATTTCATGATTCAGGGCGGAGACCCCGAGGGTACCGGCCGTGGGGGACCGGGCTACCGATTTCCCGATGAGTTTGATTCCTCCCTTCGGCATGATCGCGCCGGGATACTCTCTATGGCCAACGCCGGCCCCAACACCAACGGCAGTCAGTTCTTCATCACTCATGAGCCCACCCCCTGGCTGGATGGCCGACACGCAGTCTTTGGGCACGTGGTGGAGGGTCAGGACGTAGTGGATGCGATTCGCCAGGGTGACCGCATACGCCGGGTAGAGATTATTCGCGTGGGAGAGGCGGCTCAGCAGTTTGCGGCAGATCAAGCGGCGTTTGATGACGCCCGCAGGAACGCTCGGTAGCGGGCAGCAACTACTCGAGTTCCTCGTACGCTTCGCGCAAGTCGCTCAGGTACCGGCTCAGATCGGTGCTTCGCGCGCGGAGGTCGTCGAGTGAGCTCTGCGCTACGCGACCGCGGCTGCTGCGCGCCCGTACCACGTCGATTTTCAGTTGCTTGAGCGCTCCCACGGCGGTGTTGGCGCGAAGCGCCAACATTTCACGCTCAGCTTTCAGCTCTGAATAGGATTGGCGCTGCGTATCGATCTGTTGGATGCTGCGGCGATACTCCTCCGCCAGCCGGCTATCGCTGCACTGCGCGAGCTGTTCTTCCAATCGGCGACGATCCGCCTCCAGCTCGGAGATCGGAATACCGGCGATGAGCGCATCCACCTCCCGAAGCGCCGTCGTGAGCGCCTCAATTTGGTCGACATAGGTGTCCAAGACGTTCTTGACGTCGTTACCCACCGGACGCTCAGCTTCTTTCATGGACCGCAGCTCCTTCAGCAGCTCCCCCCGAATCGCCTTAGCCTCCGCGGCCGGGCTCTCGGTTCCGAAATCGGCTGATACACTCCATCGGCGATCGGCGCCGCGAGATCCCACCGGGGCAAAGCCGGAGGCCTCCAGCTGCTGAAGGACCTCTTCCTCCTCGTCGCGACTCTTCCTCCAATGCGCCACAAGGCCCACACCCATGAACCCAATGGGAATCAGAGCCCAGGGAAACGGTGTCTGAGTGATAATGTTGATCGTCCCCAGCAGCGCCATTGTCATGCCGTTACTCGCCAGGTGCCCGCGAAATCGCCGGCGAATCTTCCAGAGTCGTCGGTGGAGTTGTAATTGGTGACGGGTGGGATTCCGGGCCGCCTGCACCTGCTCGAGCTCTCGCTCGCGACTCTTTACGGTGACACGGTGCGATACATATCCGATTCCCCACCCCAACGCGGGGATCAAGAACCACGGAAAGGAGACGCCGCTCCACGCCCATAGGCCCACCAGTAACGTGTTCACACCGATATATGCAGTGGTATGTCCTGCTAATCCGGCCCGTTCCGCCTTCATCCGTCGCTCAAATTCGGTGCGATACGCTGCGGCCACATCGGCGTCGGAGCCCCCGGAGGTGCGGAGGATTCGTTTCAGTCCCCGCCGTACCACATCCCCCAGTGCCTGGGCCGGGTCGAACTGGAGGTCCGATCGTGGGTCGTGACGATGCTCCTTGGGGCGATCTTCCCTGCCGGTGCTTTGAGAACGCGTCGACCAAGCCGGCTCATCCTCGGCCTCTGTAGGGCGGACCAACCCCTCCTCCACCAGTCGCGCCACCAGCACCGGAGAAGGCTCCTCCGCCAGACCAATCTGTGCGGGCAGGCGGGCTTGGTCGGGACGCGCGGCGCGGGTCCGGATGGAATCCAACACGAGCCGACGGAGCCGACGATAGTCTTCCTCAAAACCGACGCCGGAGTGGTCCCGCTCGGTGTGATGCCGATCCGGGGCCTCTCCCGGTGGGGATGCCGCATTAGACGCCCCGCCCGCTCCCAGCGGCTCGTCTCCTCCCCTTGGCCGGCGGGGGCCCGCTCGTAGATCAAGAACGTCCAGTTCATACGCGGAAACGCGCTGGTAAAGTGGTGCGATCTCCTGGGGCCCCACATCGATCGCGGCAGTTCCGTCGAGCTTATCTCGAATCTGATTGTACACATCACCGGATGCCACCACGTGACCGGGACGGGCAATATCGGTCAGGGCGCGGACGATCTCGATGCCGTTTCCCAGGGCATCGTTCTCACGGAAGAACACATCCCCCACGTGCAGTCCGATTCGCGCGCGCAATCGACTACCGGCGGACTCCCCAGGAACCGGCCCAAGTTCACCGATCGCCGACAGGATCGCACCGGCGCAGCGATACGCCTCGGCAGTGGTAGGAAAATCGAGCAACAAGCGGTCACCATCGGTCTTGATCACCGTGCCGTGGTACCGCTCCGCCACGGCGGTTACCCGTCGAGTGGACTCCGACAGGAGTTCCAGCGCCGCTCGCTCATCGGCGGCCATCATCGTGCGAAAGCCCACGATGTCCACGTATAGAATGGCTGCCAATCGATAGTCGGTGTGATCCATACAGCCATTCTTCCCGGCAGTCGGCCGGTCGTCAAGCGACGCAGCTCCGGATACACTATCGAGACGATGGCGAAAAAGAGCAGCTATTACTTGTGTACTTCGTGCGGCCACGAGGAAGCGAAATGGTTGGGGCAGTGCCCCTCGTGCGGCGCGTGGAACACCTTGGTGGAACGCGCTGCTCGGGGGTCGAGCGGGAGAAGTCACCCGGGGGCAGCCGCCGCCGACTCCCAGGAACGGCGCAGCCGCCGAATGAGTGAGATCTCGCCCGAACATAGCGCTCGCATCTCCAGCGGCCTGGGAGAGTTGGATCGCGCCCTCGGCGGGGGGCTTATGCCCGGCTCCACGGTACTGGTCGGTGGAGAGCCGGGGATCGGCAAGTCCACCCTTATGCTTCAGATGGCCGGGAGCGTCCAGGGGTACTCCGTTCTCTACATTTCCGGGGAAGAAAGTGCGTCGCAGATTCGTCAGCGCGCGGACCGGCTGCAGCTTCCGGTGGACGGAACGGCGGCGGAACTCTCGCTGCTGTGTTCCTCCGAGCTGGAGGACGTGCTGCGGGAGCTGGACCGCATCTCTCCAAGAATCGTAGTGGTGGACAGCGTTCAGACGATGGTGAGCACCGATGCCGGGTCGGTTCCGGGCACCGTGAACCAAATCAAATTCGTCACTCATGCCCTCACCGAGTGGGCGCACCGCACCCGGGCGTGCATCCTGATGGTTGCCCACGTCACCAAAGAAGGACAGATCGCCGGGCCGAAAGTGGTGGAACACATGGTCGATGCGGTGCTGCTCTTTGAGCATTCGGGCAGTGATCTCCGCTTTCTCAGAGCCACCAAAAACCGCTTTGGCGCGATTGAGGAGGTGGGAATCTTCACGATGGAACATCGGGGGCTGGTGGAACTCAAAGACCCGGGGCGAATTTTCCTCGGCGGAGAACGGGGGGTGCGCCCCGCCGGGGTGGTGGCGGCACCGTGTTATGAAGGGAGCCGCGTCCTCGTGGTGGAGATCCAGGCGCTCACGGTGGGGGCCAAGGGCTCAGTCTCGAGAAGCTTCTCCGATCGGATCGACAACCGCCGCGTCAGTCGGGTTGCGGCGGTACTGGAGAAGCATTTAGGGCTACGGTTCTCTGATCAGGACATCTACGTCAATGTGGCCGGCGGCATGAGAATCCAGGACGTGGCAATCGATCTACCGTTGGCGCTGGCGCTGTACTCCGCCCGAACTGGGCTCACGTTGCCGGCGGGGACGCTTGCCACCGGTGAGCTTTCTCTCGCCGGTGAGATCCGGCCGATCTCGCACCAGCCCCAGCGCGACCGCGCCGCGCGGGAGATGGGGTTCACTCGGCTCGTCGGCCCGGAGACATCCTCTCAGGGCGCCCCAAAAGCAGCCGGGAACGGGAAGGTATGGGAACCCGTACACTCCCTCCCGGCGGCGATCAAGTGCGTATTTGACCCACAGTAGGGCTCAACAGCGCGTTACGGGAATAACAGGGGCAATGCGATAAACGTTCCTGCGGCACTTCCCACCGTCGAGAAAAAGAACACCAACAGGATTCGGGTGAGGCGATTGCGGTAGACGCCGCGGACGCTCAGGATATCGGTGTTCAGGTTTTCAAAATCGGTGACCCGCGGCTTTCGCAAGACCGCTTCCAGGAGGCCGCTGACAAAACCGACACCCACCGTGGGATTCATCGATGTGATGGGCGCGGCGGCAAACGAAGCGATGACCGTTATCGGATGCGCCAGTGCAACCAGGGCGCCCGCGGCGGAAAGCGTTCCGTTCACCAGAATCCACCGGGTGAGCGACTGCACGCCGCCTTCTACGCCACCACGGAAGAACCCCCATAAGATGAGCCCCGCCACAACGGCGGGAATCACGTAGGGCGCAGATCTGCGCAGGATGCCCGGAGGCGGAATCACCTCTAGTAGGCTCTTGTCCACGAGCGGTGCTTTCGGGGACGCCGGGGAATTACCGTTGTCGGTTTCGCTCGATTCGCCGTGGTATTCGTGGAGCTGTGTGAGCCACTGGATAATGCCCGGAACGTGCCCCGCCCCTACCACCGCCAACACCCGATTGGAGGGTGACTCCCAGATGCTCTGTGCCAAATACTGGTCACGTTCATCGATGAGCACCTCCTTCACGGACGGCAGGTAGTCTGCCAGCTCCTGAAGCATCGCTTCCAACTCGTTTTGTTCCTGAAGTTTCTTGAGGTCCGCTTCGGTAACCTTTTCCCGGGAGAACGCACTCGCCAACATACTTGCCAGAAGCTTGTTCTTGCCCCAGAAACCGGTTTTGGCCCACGCGCGCCGGAGCGTCGCCGATACCGGTCGATCACCGAAGGAGTAGCCGATCCCGGCGCGCTTGGCAGCATTGACCGCGGCGATCATCTCGGATCCCGGCGTCACTCCGGTGCTCTCGCCCATACGACGTTGGAAGCTACTGAGCACCAGATTGCTTAACAGGAGAAACGCCTGCCGGCGCTTGATCACTTCAAAGATGTTAAGCTGGGACCAGTCCTTCTTGCGCGCCACCGAGCGGTATCGTCCCTCATCGATTTCGATACACACGTGGTCCACATCCCCGGACTGGATCGTCTCCTCCACGGCGGTGACGCTATCGGCAGATACGTGGGCGGTGCCCAGCAGGTAGAACGTCCGGGATCCCAACGTCACGACCCGGATGCCATACCGGCTCGGGTCGAAGGAGATCGCCGGGGGTGTTTCTTCACTCATGAGTTGATGTTTCCTCTTTGTCGAAGCCGAGCGCGCCGATAAACCGCTTGCGTAACCCCTCGTCTCCAGGGTAGAGGCCCCGAGGGATCGCACCGCCCCCCATATGGATATGCCCGCCACCGGCGCCGATTCCTTCCAGGGCGGCGTGAATTACCACGTCGCAGGCGTGGTCAGGATGCTCGCTGCGCACGGAAAGGCGATGTTCGTCACGTTCAGCGCTCACCACCACCACAAACTGGATCTCTCGGAGCTGGAGAAAGAAGTCGGCGATGAGCGCCATCACTTCCGCAGTGTATTCACCCTGCAGCGCGATAAATGCGAAGTCCCGCGCCACCACGCAGGCGTCGATCGCCTGCCGAAATGCGGCCAGGTCTTTGAGGGAGAGGGAGTTACGCAACAGCCGTGCCGCCCGCTTCCAGTCCCCTTGGCGAAACAGCACGCCGAACGCTTCCAGGTCCACGTCCGCCACACCCCGCGTCATGAACGCGGTATCCATCATCACGCCCATGAGCAACGCGGTGGCCACGTTATGGCTCAACGCCACGCCGGCCGTGCGATAGTAGTCATACAGGATTGTTGAGCACGCGCCGTACTCGTCGCGTATATCCACATAATCACATTCCGCCGGATATGGCGGTGGATGGTGATCGATCACGGCAACCACCGTGCCGGGAAGGGTCGTCATATTTGAGTTTCCTACGAACCCGTCCACGACGATAAGCTGTGCTTCCTGAGCAAGGTCGAGTTCACCCACCTGGTGGATCTCGATCTCCAGCGCCTCTATCGCGTCCCGCAGCGATTCACTTTGAATGGTACCACCGTACGCCAAATACACGGTCCAGCCCTGCCGTTTCAGCAACTCCGACAGTGCGTACGCGGTTCCTACCGCGTCATGATCTGGAAAATCGTGAGCCTGGACGATGACCGCCCGGTCTTTGTCCAAGTGTGATTCCAGGCCCTCCAATCCGATCATACCGCTACCCACCCTAATCGGGCGTGCTCAGCCTCTCGAGGCGGTGCCGGGCGAGGCGAGTTTCCACAAACCCCACCAGCTCGGTGTCGGTGACCTGCCGATACAGTTCCCGGGCACTGTTGGTCTGCTCTAATGCTTCAAATTGTCCGCCCAGGTAGAACTGCATACGAGTCTTCAAAAGGTGCTCCTCTTCTTCTTCCACCGCTCTGGTAATCCTACCGGCAAAGCCCGGATTGATGTAGTACCGAGCCATATCGTACCACAAACTGGGACGCGGGAAATCCGCCGCCGCCGCTTCTATGAATCGGTCGGCGCGGCTCGTTTCACCGGCCAGTTTCCATGACAGCGCCGCAAGCATCGCGTTTCCATGATCTCGGGGATCAGCAGGATCGCCCTCCTCCCACGCTTTGCGGAAGTAGCGTCCGGCATCATCGTAGCGCTCATCCTCAAAGTACAACGTGGCCAACGGCTGAAACCCGGGGTAGTAATCCGGTCGCATTTCTAGAGCGGTCTCGTAGTCGGCGATCGCCTGCTCCCGGTCCTGCTCTTGGTCGTATGCGCGCGCCCGATAGACGTAGGTCAGAAATATCGACGGGTCTCGCTCGATCACCCAGTCGAAATCTTCGATCGCCCCTTCGGTGTGGTTCCGCTCCAACCGGACCAGTCCGCGATCGTAGCGGTGCCACAGATAGTCCTCGTCCAACTCCACCGCGCGATTGAGGTCTTCCTCGGCATCGTCGAGTTCGTACTGCATTGCCCGGGCTCGGCTGCGGTCGGCATAGCCAAAACTGTAATCAGGGGCCGCTTCGATCGCCCGCGTCAGCACCTCTTCAGCCTGTTCCGGCTCGTCGGTGCGGAGTTTCACATTTCCCATCCCAATCAATGCCACCAGGTTTTCAGGATCAACCTCCAGGCCGGCGGAAAACGCCTCTTCCGCGCGCTCATAGCGCCGGTTTCGCAGCTGGATCTCGCCGAGCGCGGCCTGCGCCGGCGCGTTTTCGGGATCACTCTCCAGCGAGCGTTCCAGCAATTCCCGCTCTCGCTCCTCGTTTCCCGAGCTTCCCTCTAGGAGCGCCATCAGAAAGAGCGCCTCCGGGTGATCCGGATGGCTCTCCAACACACCGTTCAGGATGGAACGAGCCGACTCTTCGTCGCCGGCGGCAAGATACAAATTTGCCAGAAGCACCTGAGTTTCCGGCGCCTCGGGATCTTCCAGTTCAGCGTCCTGGTAGGCTGCGATTGCCTCTTCCGGGTCGCCCAGCGACATGGCGAGGCTGATCGACTCGTAGGCCTCGTCAGTGGGGTCCAGCACGGGGTCTTCTTCGGGCTGCGTTTCTTCTGGTTGGGGGGGCTCAGGGGCTCGCTCCGGCGGCGTCGAACACGCAGCGAGGATGACCACAAGCATCACGGCGGCGAGAAATATTCGCATAGGGCGGGAGTATATCAGATGGAATCGGGTTGGGCTACAAAATGAGAACGGCCCGGGGCACTCCCGAGCCGAACGATACGTTGTCCGTGTATGGGGCAACCGGTCCGCGGAATCAACCGCTAAAGGCGCTCCAAAACCAGCGCTGCTTCTCAAACTCGCGCAGCATTTCAATGCCAAAATCAGCGGTGCCTTCGTCGTTGTGTTCGCCGGCAGTTGCGATCAGCTCCCGAACAGCGTTGATCTGATGCTCCAAGTCCTTGAGTACCAATTTTGCCGCCTCGTCGGCGTCATATTTGCGGCTAGGGAGTTCTTCTAGGGAGCTCATCTCCAGGTACTCCTTGAAGGTAGTGGCCGGGCGATTGCCAAGGCTCAAGATCCGCTCCGCCACCTCATCAATGTGCTCCGCGATCGCGTCGTACATCGTCTCCAGTTCCCGGTGGACGGTGAAAAACTGCTTGCCTTCTAAGTTCCAGTGCAAGGCATGGAGATGCCCGTAAATCACGTGGTAATCGGCGAGCAGCGTATTTAGTTTCTTGGTAACCGCCTCCGTGGCAGCTTTGTCCAAATCAACATTTGTCATCATAGTAAGCTCCTTTCAAGTAACTTACGCTAAGTATACCAAACAACTGCCGGATCGGCAAGTTATTCAGAATGATTCCTAATAATTTTTCTATTGATCTCTGCGTCGCTCCGACACGTCTTGCCTTACCAATGTACTCATGATATCTTTCAGTTAGTTGCACCAAACTTTTTTCGGAGATCATTATGAATAGTGACACCGTCACCTACATCGAGATCGAGGGCATGATTGCCCGCCGACATTTTTCCTCAGCTATTACCATCCTGTCGGGAATGGTGTTGGACAATCCCACCGATCCCCGAGGATGGTCTCTGTTGGGCCAAAGCTACACGGAAGCCGGTCACCAGCAGGCCGCGGTGGCAGCACTCATGCGCGCGGTGCTGCTGGACGATGAGAGCCCGGCCACGTGCGAGGCTCTGGGAGTCGCGTGGTTACGTCAGGGGGAGTTTGACACCTCCCGGGAATGGCTTCATCGCGGCCTTGCGGCGTGCACCACCACAAATGACGACGGCTCGGCTCAGCAACGAGGTTCGATTCTGCGCAACCTCGCCATGGGCCTCATCATGGAGCAGCGCTTCTCGGAGGCGCAATTTCTTCTGGAAGAGGCGGTCGACGCAAGTCCGCAGGACATACTCACTTTGCACGCTCTGTCCGCGCAGTACATCAACGACG
>JBMCMH010000011.1:0-34777 GCA_048614515.1 Alkalispirochaeta sp.
TTGCGCAGATCCGCCGCAGCGGTGAGACCCGCCGGGCCGGAGCCGATCACGCCCACCTTGAAACCGGTATCCGGGGCGATCTCCGGGGAGTGTACGGTGCCGTTTTCCCGCTCCCGGTCCGCTACAAAGCGCTCGATCCGGCCGATTGCCACCGACTGCATCGGATCACGAGCGGCTTTGCCCACGGTGCACTCCAGCATGCATTGCGCTTCCTGTGGACAGACGCGGCCGCAAATGGCCGGGAGCAAACTGGATTCCTTAATGGTGTCGATGGAATCCTGAAACTCGCCACGGGCGGCCTGCAGTACGAAGCGCGGAATATCGATGGAAACCGGGCAGCCGTTGATGCAGGGAGCGGTGGGACAGTTGAGGCAGCGCAGCGCCTCCACGCGCGCTTGTTCTTCCGTGTAACCGAGCGCCACCTCGTGCTGGTTGGTGCAGCGGGCGGTGGGGTCCTGGGCCGGCATCGGCTGTTGCGGAATCGCGCGGCGGTCCTTGTTCTTGATCTCGCCCGCCGCGGCGCGGGGGCCCCATTCCTCCCACAGGCGGCGTGCCTCCGCCGCCAACTCTTCCGGGGTGCGGTGCTGTTCAGTCATTATTGTTCCTTCTGCGCGGACTGCGGTTCCGCGGGTGCTCCGATACCGCCCACGCGACAACTGTCGAGGGCGATCGATTCCTGCTTCTTGTACGCCTTCTGCCGTGCCATCATGTTATCAAAATCCACCAGGTGGCCGTCGAATTCGGGACCGTCCAGGCAGACAAACTTCGTCTCGTCCCCGACGGTGACGCGGCAGCCGCCGCACATGCCGGTGCCGTCCACCATGATCGTGTTGAGGCTCACCATCGTCTTTACGC
This sequence comes from Alkalispirochaeta sp., assembly GCA_048614515.1. GTDB lineage: Bacteria > Spirochaetota > Spirochaetia > DSM-27196 > Alkalispirochaetaceae > Alkalispirochaeta. The sequence goes on from JBMCMH010000011.1 coordinate 856, forward strand.
CAAACGGGCGGGTGGTTTCCGCAACGAACTTCATCATAATCGGCGGGCCGATGGCGAAGACGATGTCCGGCACCCCCGCCTCACAGAGTTCTTTCAGTGGGACGGTGACGAGATCCTTGCGACCGTAGCTGCCGTCATCGGTGCAGATGATCGTCTCGTCGCTCCAGTGGTTCATTTCGTCCTCGAGGATCAGCAGTTCCTTGGTGCGCGCTCCCATGATCGTAATCACTCGATTGCCCGCGTTCTTCACCGCCTGCACGATCGGGTGCATCGGGGCCACCCCGATACCGCCGCCGACACACACCGCAGTACCGAACTTCTCGATGTGCGTGGGGGTGCCCAGCGGGCCGAGGACGTTGGTGATCGATTGTCCCACCTCGTACCTAGAGAGCTTGATCGTTGTTTTACCCACCGCCTGGAAGATAATCGTCACCGTACCGGCGGTGGGATCGGCATCGGCAATCGTCAGCGGAATGCGTTCGCCGAAGTTCTCATCGAGTTGAAGAATGATGAACTGTCCCGCCTTGCGGGCTTCGGCGATGTAGGGCGCTTCAAACGTTATCCGGAAGACGTCGCTGGATAGTTGCTGTTTGTCTACGATTGTGTTCATGGGTGCTCTCTTTTCGCTGCGGAGTGACCGTTCCTGATCGTCTCTATGATTGTATCATATTCACGTGCGGGTGATACTCCACACATGGTGGATCTTGGTGCCCTCGAAATCCTCGGGCATCGTCAGTTTTGTGATCGTGCGGATGTCCGAAACTTTGTCGGCAGCACGATCCAGCAGCTCCTGTCGGGCAAATTGAAACTTCCGCTTGTTCGTGGAGAAGATGAGCTCTCCCCCCGGTCCCAGCAGATCGAGACACTGGGTGAGCATGGCCAGGTGATCCCGCTGCACGTCAAAGGTGGTGTGCATGTTCTTGGAATTGGAGAAGCTCGGCGGGTCCAGGACGATCACGTCGAATCGGCGGCCTTCTCGGACAAGCGTATCCAGCTCTTGTAACACATCACAGCGGCGAAACTCGTGGTGAGGACCGATCAGCGCATTGAGCTTCATATTCTCCTGGGCCCAATCCAGATAGGTATTGGAAAGATCCAGGGTGAGGGAGGACCGCGCCCCCCCGGCGGCGGCATACACAGTAAAGCTGCCGGTGTAGCCAAAGAGATTCAAGAACCGGGCGCCCTCACAGCGCTTGGCAACGTACAATCGCAACTCGCGATGATCCAGGAAGAGTCCCGTATCCACGTAGTCGGAGAGATTGACCGTGAACAGAAGCCCGTGCTCCTCAATCTCCAGGGTATAGTTTCGCCGATCCACCGGCTGATACTGATCTGCTCCCTTTTGCCGCTCCCGCCGCTTAAAAAATACCCGCTCTCGGGGAACGGTGAGCGCCTTGGCGGCGGTGTCGAGCATCGCCTTCAGCCACTGTTCGTGTTCATCCGGGGTGCGGTCGTGGGGACGGGCATATTCCGCCACGTGGAGGTGGTTGTTGTACCAGTCTACCGCGAAGGGAAGCTCGGGAATATCCTTGTGATAGACGCGAAACGCGTTGGTTCCTACGCGCTTGGCGTATTTCCACAGGTGCTTAAACCGTTTCTTGAGACGGTTGGCGAAGTAGGTTTGTTGCTCTTCAAGAGTGCTCATGCGCGTACGACTGGAGAGAGTTCAGGCTGACCGGACGTTCAGGAAGGGGTAACAGCGCCCTGCTGCATACGCATCTTGACCGATAGCACCGCGTACCCTGAGGAGAGGTCTTCTTTCTGCACCACCACATCTTCCGGGACCTTGATCTTCACATTGGTAAAGTTCCAGATCGCTTTGATTCCACACTGTACGAGCAAATCCGCCACCGCCTGGGCGTGGGGCGATGGAACCGTCAGAATCGCCATATCCACTTGATGGTTGCGGATCTGATCCGTGAGCTCGTCAAGACTGAAGATTGGAACACCATTGATGACCTGGCCGATCTTGACAGGGTCGGGGTCAAAGGCGGCAACGATGTGCATGCCGTGCCGGGGGAATTCGGCGTACCCCATGAGCGCCGATCCGAGATGGCCGGAGCCAACCAGAATCGCGTTATGCACGCGGTTCCAATCGAGAAAGCGATTGATCGCCTCAATGAGATCATTTACGGGAAACCCGATGCGCGGTTTCCCGATAATCCCAGTGACCGCCAAATCCTTTCGAACCTGAATTGCTTCCAACTCCAGTTCTTCGGCTATCACCGTTCCGGAGATGAATGACCGGCCTTCACGGGCGGCAGCTTCAACCACGTGCAAGTACGAGGGCAGGCGTTTAATCGTCGGCAGACTTGCGAGCTTAATGGGCTTCATATACTATTTCCTTTGCTCGAACTCAACGGTTTGCCGAGTATAGCGCGAGCGGGCAGAAATTAACAGTGATCGACCCCCCTTTTATGCAACACAATATTGAGAAATATACCGATTTTTCCGAGAACTCCACCGCAGTTGTCGTGCCGGAGCGTCTCGTGCACGGTGGGGCGGCACTGGTACGGACGTCGGCGGGAGTTGCCTTTGTGGAAGGAGCGCTCCCGAACGAGCGGATCCGCATCGGGCCGGTCTTCCGGGAGGGAGGAACGCCGCGGGCGGACCTTCTGGAAATCCTGGAACCGTCACCGCACCGCCGCCGAGCCGAGTGTCCCCTCTTTGGCGATTGCGGCGGCTGTGACTGGCAGCACTTGGACTACGCTCAGCAGCTCCACTGGAAACGGGAGATCCTGGCGGAGAATTTTCGGCGTCTGGGATCCGTAGACATTCCGATTGAAGAAATTGGGATGATCGCCGGCACGGAATACGGGTACCGTAGCCGAGTTCAGGTTCATGCCACCGGCAACGGCGGTGTGGGATTTCGACGCCGCCATAGCCATGAGACGATCCCCGTCTCCCATTGTCCGGTGGCGACGCCCGCCATCAACGGCGTGCTCGACTCGTGCAATGGACCTGCTTCGGAACACCCCCGGCGCCTTCCACGGCCCCGGACCGTTCTGGTGGAGGAGGATTCCGGTGTGGCGGTGGAAGGGGTCCACCGGAAGGCGACGATTACGCTCGACGGTCGGCCGTTTACCTTTGACCCTGCGGGGTTCGCGCAAGCAAACCAGGCTCTGTTGCCGGAGGTGGCTACTCGCCTTCGGGATGCCTACCTGGGAGGCCCTCTAGTTGACCTTTACGCCGGAGCCGGGCTGCTCACCGCGCTGATCCTCGCGGGGTCGCCCTCCAGGGCGACCTCTCCGGAGCCGACGGTTATTTGCGTGGAGCCGGACCGCCGGAACACGCACCACATCCGGGAGAACCTGGCGGTGAGGGGGTACACCGACGCCGTTCAGGTAGTGGCAGCTCCGGCGGAGCGAGCGATTATGCGGGCACCGCTGCGTGAGCTGGGTGCAGATCAAACCACGGTGGTGGTGGACCCACCGCGGGGTGGGCTTTCCAAGGCGGTGTCGCGCTGGCTTGTCGGCGCACCGGCGAAGGGTGCCGCCGCCGAGCGGGTGATCTACGTGAGCTGCGACGCCGCCGCCCTGGCTCGGGATGTGGGGCGTTTGAGCGCGGCCTACGCCGTGCGGGAAACCACGCTGGTGGACTTTTATCCGCAAACGGCTCATCTAGAGGCGGTGGTTATTCTCGAGCGCCGGAAGTCGCCCCCCGTATGACTCGATCCCACCGGCCTGGGCGCCGCGTTGTGCGCTGTGCCGCGATACTGCTGACGGTGACGGCGGCCTCCGGCGGGTCCGTGTTCGCGCAGTGGATGCTGAATCCCGTTTGGTCGGACGTCACTCCGGGGCGCGTCACGGTGGAACCGTGGGGTGTCGAATCCGGGACTGCTGGGGGAGTTGTCCTGGTCACCGAGGACCGGTGGATACGCGTCCGCGACGCCGCCGGTACGGTAGTGACCGCCGCCCGCAGCGGACTGCGCGAACCGGTGGGCGTACTTCATGAGGGCCCTCACCATGCACTCCTGATTCCCCCCGGCCCGGGGGGCTTCCCGTTGGTGCGGGTTGATCTCTTCGGCTCCTCGATACGGCGGGTGGGCCGTCCCGCGTCGGGAAATACCGTGATTCCGGCGGATGCGCGATCCGTGGTGGTTGATGGAGAATCACTGATATACAGCGTCTCCCCCTCCGGTCTGGTGACGCACGCCTCGGCGGCCGGCGGGATTTTGTGGAGCCGTCGTCTCCCGGCGCGGCCCACCGCCGTGACCGAACACCGGGGAGCAGTGTACGTCGCGCTGAATGACGGTCGTCTCTTCCAATTTGACGGTACCGGAACGGGAGAGGAGGTGCTCCGCATGGCAGGGCCGATACGAGCGATGGCCGGCACCCCTTCCAGATCGCCGGCTCTGGTAACGCTCGACCGCGAGGGGACGCTCACGCTGGTGGATGTGGGTGGCGATCGCGGTGAGCCGGCGAACGTCCGATGGGAGGTAACGGCGGTCTCTGCCGGGGAAGAGATCTCCTCCGGCCGAGTAGACGGCCCCCCCACCGAAGCTGCTCAGGTGCACGTGGCTCCCGGCCGGGGAGCATCCGAGTCGTGGTACGCCGTGGTAACGCGTCCCGGCGGCGGCGCCGTGGTGATCGACGCGGGTGGCGACGTGCAGGGAGAGCTGGTGCTACCGGATGCGGCAATCGATGAGGTGATTACCGGACGTATGCCGTCCGGGGGATTTCTCGTGGTGTCACAGGCGCGGCTTATGCTGGCGTCACCTGCCGGCACGATTCTGGACCAGGTGGAGCTTCGCGGGGCTCCCGAGCGGGCGACGTGGATCGCGGCGGTTAACCAGCTCATTGTGACGTATCCCGACTGGTCTATCGACGCGTGGGAGGTGGCCTCTTCACTGGATGTGGTCCCGCCGCTGCCCCCGCCATCGGCGAGGTCCACCGAATCTCGGCGGCGGGCGGTACACTCCGGTACGGCCGGTTCCCTCACTGCCCGGGCGGAGGCGGTTTTAGCAGGAACGTCTCGGTCCGAGCGGAGCGACCTGCTGGCAGACCTTGTTGATCAGCGCCGCCGGGCGGTCCTGTTCGATCGGGTGGGGGAGGCTCGCGATATTCTGCGTAGATTGGTGCGAGAACCGTGGCGATCTGCGGTGGTTCAGGATGGAAGCGCAAGCGGGTCCCGCCGTATCGATTTTCCCGGCATCCGCCGGGACGCTGTGGCGGAACTCGGTCGCTACATGGATCGGAGCAGCCGAGACGTATTGACCGACGTGGTGCGCCACGATCCTGACTATTACGTAGTGGCAACGGCGTTACGGGCGTTCGCATCCTACGGCGTGGATGAGGCGGGAGTGACCGGGTTTGCGGTGGCGCGTTTTCGGAGCGCCGACGAACGGGGTCGCCAGGTTCTCGCTCCGGCCATGATCGATCTACTGGAACTGAGCTCCGTCGATCAGCGCCATCCCCACGCTGCGGAGGCGGCGTTAGACCTTCTAATCGAATCAAACCTGGCCCGGGATATACGGCGCCGAGCAGCTACGATTGCGAGGGAGCGGCTCCACTAAACAGCTGTACCAGCTCATCTCGCTCGAAACGGTAGGTGGAATTGCAGTTGTGGCAGGTGGTCTTCACCGGGATCGGTCCATTCTCGAGGATGTCGCGCTGCTCGTCTTCCGGAAGGGCTGCAAGAAACCGGCCGAAGCGCTCATGGCTACAACTGCAGTAGAACTCCGCCGCCCGCGTTCCGATGAGCTCCGGGGACCACGCGGCCAGGTGCCGCTGTACCAACTGGGCCGCGGTAGCTCCCGACGCAAAGACCTGGCCCAACGGTCGGGCGGGCTTCAGCGAGTCGCCTACCTCTTGCAGCACACCCGGTGACGCTCCCGGCATCGCTTGGACAAGAATCGCCGCGGCACCGCGGATGCGCTTGTCCTCATCGAAATGGATGTTGACGTCTACCAGCGTTGCGGTCTGCTCGCTGTTGGCGTAGTACCACGCCACGTTTTGTGCCAGATCTCCCCGATGCCACTGGGTCTGTCCCTGAAAGGGATGTTGCATATCGGCTCCTACTCTGATCATCGTGAGCGTGCCCGTACCGAAGACATCCTCCACGGAGCCTACCTCGGAGAGACGAACTTCCGAGTTGTGGAGATATCCTCTGACCTGACCGTGGGAGTTGGCTTCTACCGAGAGTCCTTCCACCGGACCGGTGCAATCTACCACCACGGATAGGCGGTCCTCATCTTTGAGCGTGGAGGCGGCGAGGAGCGCCAGTAGATAGGCCTGGCCCAGGATCAGTGCCCCTGTACCACTGAGATGGTGATTCACCTGCATCCGATTCACCAGCGCAGTGCCGTGCACCACCGCGGCGCGCACCGTTCCTTCCGCCAGTAGATACGTATCGGTACCGTCGCCGGCGATCGACTGCAGATGCTCTTCAAGTACTTTGTCCCGTAATGGTTGCTGTTTCATGGCGTTGCCTCAATTTCTTGATTAATGTGGGGTTGGTCGATTCGACGGCGCCGGCCGCCGGGCCAGATAATGTCTACCGCATCAACTTCTCGGCGACCGCCCAGTCCGAAGTGTGCCACCGGCTCCATTTGACACAGATTACCGGAGCCCCCGTCAACGGCGCGCACCTGGTGGTGATCGCCGGCGTAGAGATGGACGATTGCGCCCCGCGCGGGAGCCCCAAAGTCGGTCAGGGGGGCGATGCGGAGATAATTGCCTCTTCGTGCCGCCGGAGCGGAAAAGAGGCTCAGCGGTTGCTCCTCTTGTTCTCCATGGGTGATGAGGAGCTCCAGGATGCCGTCCCCATTGATGTCCGCCACGGTGGCTCCGGTGCCCAGGCCGTCCGGTTCCGCCGCCGCTCCCGGATCGAGTTCCTCCACGCCATCTTGCCGGAGGCGAAAAAACCGGTTTGGTTCACCCATATTGTTGAACAAGACCTCGATGCGCCCATCGTTGTCGAAGTCCGCAGCGATGAGCGTCCGGTTGCGCTGCAGCTCGCGAAACCGGGCCGAAGCGCGATCGCTCCAAGGAGAGCGGGGGTCGCCCGGTGTGCGACGCACGTACAGGCGGGCTGGGCCTTCCCAATTCCCTACGATGAGATCCAAGAGGCCGTCGTGGTCGGTGTCCACCGCTACCACGCCCCGGGCATGCTCGGTGGCATCACTGATTCCGTACTCTTCCGCGCGGTTGAGGTATGTCCCATCGGCGGTTCGGAGAAAGAGCGCGTTTGCGTCATTCTCGTTTCCACAGAACACGCCGGAATACGTGCCCACATCGGGGATGACACACAGAGACTGGCCGCCGGTGATAATCTGAATTCCGAGTTCTCCGGCAGTGTCCCGTACCCGGTTCCACTCATCCAAGTGGTGCAGCCGCATGGGGCCGCCGTAATTGGCCACCAGGAATCGGTACGCGCCGCTTCCATCAACATCTACCGCTGCCACCGAACGCCCGGCGTTCAAATTTGGATTCTCCACGTTGGCCGGCAGTTCGAACAGATCGATCCACTGCGATCCCTCACCGGACCGCTCCTGTACGAAGAATCGATCTCCGAAGCGCTTCATTCCGACGAACGTATCGCTGTTGAGTACGTACAGCTCTTCCTGACCGTCCCGATTCACGTCCGCCGCGGCGACCCCGATCGCTCGCCGGTGGGGATCAGCGAGCACCTCGGAGGCGATATCACGGATTACGCCGTCGTCTTGCCAATCCAGCACCCGATTGCCCATCCCGAACCCGGTTACCACGAGTTCCGGTCGGCCGTCGCCATCGATATCGGTGGCCGCCACACCATAGCTCAATCGCGGCGGGTTGTTTTCAATGCGGTGTGATTCGTCTTCGAACATTATGCCTAAGATGCATACATCCTGGGGGCGGCGACAACTTGACGCCCGCCGCCGCCGGGCGTAGGCTCAGACCATGGCATATCAAGCAGATTCTTCACGTTACGACCGAATGGTCTACCGTCGCAGTGGCGACAGTGGTTTGACGCTGCCGGCAATCTCTCTCGGCCTGTGGCACAATTTTGGCCACGAGACCCCCCTCGACGCCGCAGCATCGATGATCCACCGTGCGTTTGACCTGGGAATTATTCATTTTGATCTGGCGAACAACTATGGCCCTCCGGCGGGCTCCGCAGAAGAGAACTTTGGCCGCATTCTATCCCGAGACCTCCGGCCCTATCGGGATGAACTGGTGATCTCCACGAAGGCGGGATACTACATGTGGCCCGGTCCCTATGGAAACTGGGGAAGTCGCAAGTATCTTCTGGCATCATTGGATCAGAGCCTCTCCCGGATGGGGCTGGACTACGTGGATATTTTCTATTCTCACCGGTTTGACCCCGACACGCCCTTGGAAGAGACGATGGGAGCGCTGGATACCGCGGTCCGTCAGGGCAAAGCGCTCTACGCGGGAATTTCGTCGTACTCCGCGGAGAAAACCCGGGAGGCCACCGCGATTCTCAGGGAGCTGGGTACCCCGGCAGTGATCCATCAGCCGTCCTATTCGATGCTCAATCGATGGGTGGAAGACGGGCTCCTGGATACGCTTTCCGAGGAGGGCATGGGATGTATCGCCTTTTCGCCCCTGGCGCAGGGCATGCTCACCTCCAAGTATCTCACCGCAGTTCCCGAGAATTCCCGTGCCGCCACGGAAGGTTCGGCGTTGGATCCGAAGATGCTTACCACGGATCGCCTGGATCGGGTTCGCGGTCTCAATGCGATCGCCGAGAAGCGGGGACAATCACTGGCGCAAATGGCGCTGGCCTGGGTGCTCCGGCGGCCCGAAATCACCTCGGTGCTGATCGGAGCCAGTAGTGTGAAACAGATCGAGGAGAACGTGGCCACCCTGGAGACGCTGCAGTTTAGCGACGAGGAGCTCAGTGAGATCGATCGCTTCGCCGTGGACAGCGATATCAACTTGTGGGCTCAGTCCAGTAGCTACTGAGGGCCGACGCTCCCATGACTCATGCTCATCTGGAAGCGGCGCTCCGCGCGTATGCGGAGCGCTTTCCTCCCGAGGTGACCACCGTCGCGGCGTTTTTGGAACTGGCCGGGGCGTGGCCGGAGTGCTTGCACCGTACGCACCTGCCCGGCCACCTCACCGCCTCGGGGTGGGTGGTTCACCGGGGGAGCGACTCGGTGTTGCTCACTCACCACCGCAAATTAGGCAAATGGTTGCAATTGGGGGGGCACGCCGACGGGGATCCCGACCTACCGGGAGTGGCCGCGCGCGAAATCGAAGAAGAGTCTGGGGTCCGGGAGATCTCCTCCGCAGACTCCCGCGGTGGGCCGTTTGACATCGACATTCACGAAATACCTCCCCACCGGGAAGTACCTCGTCACCTCCACTACGATTTACGGTTCGCCTATACCACGGTAGACCGCCGGCCTCCGGTGGTCAGCGATGAGAGCCATGATGTGGCGTGGGTGCCGCTGGCGGAACTTGAGCACTACACCACGGAGGAATCGATGCTACGCATGCGGGAGAAGTGGCGCCGGCTGACCGGTCCGTCGGGGTGATGGGTCCCTGCTCTTCGTACCGGACGCCCATCGTACCGGCTCGGCTAGTCGTGGCCGTCTACGGAGTGGATGCGTCCGCCGCTTCGGGCAAGTACTCGGGTTACGACGCGCGGCGCGATGCGGTGGGCGATGTCCAGCAGCGTCCCGGCGCCCACCGTGATGGTGCGGCGCTTGCGCCGAAGCAGGGCTCGCACAATCGCCGCGGCGGCATCGGATTGGCTCTGCATCGCTCGGCGCTCGTGGTGGAACACCGTGCCGTCGGCTCCGAGGGTTGTCTTGTCCGGATCATTTTCCACAAACCCGAGATAGACCGTACCCACGTGCACGCCGCGCCGGGAGACTTCCGCGGTGAGCGATTCGGCAAAGGTGCCCACGGCCGCTTTGGAGGCGGAGTAGAGCGACACACCGGGAAATCCGTGCAGTGCCGCCACCGTTGAGACAAATATCACCGCCCCGTGTGTCTTGAGAAGCTCGGGGAGGACCGCCACGGTGGGAAGTACCGCGCTATGCACGTTGCCGGTGGTGAGACGATCAAGGGTTGACGAATGGAGATCCGCGACGGCCCCCCGCATTGAAACGCCGGCGTTGGCGATCAGTCCGTCTACGCGACCCCACGTCTCCACCGTGTGCCGGATGAGCGCGCGCGCGCCGTCTTCAGTAGCAATATCGCAGGCTACCGCCGAAAACGTGCCATCCGGCACGGCGGCGCGCAACTCCTCGAGGGTCGCGTCCAGCCGCTCCGGTGTGCGCCCATTCAGCACCACCGTGACGCCCCGGCGGGCGAGCTCCCGAGCGGTCTCCCGGCCAATTCCGCGGCTACTTCCTGTAATGATTACCACCATTTGAGCGTATCTCCCTTGCCCCGGTGCGCCGCTGTCCCGATCGAGATTATCGGCCGTCTTCGTCACCGGTATAGCCCGCCGTGTAGTCGGCGAGTTTCTCCTCCGCGATAACCCGGTATCTGCCCACCACCGTGCCGCCGTCGGAGACGACGATCTCATAGGTGGTAATGGACTGATCGTCCTCAATACGGGACGAGCCGCGGACCTTTACCAGCTCCGTGCCGGTCTGCGGGTACAATCCGGGAACGGGATTTCCATGCTTGAGGGTATGCCATTCGTTGTCGAGTTCGCTGATGACTTCACGGCGTTGCTCTTCCATGATACCTCTCGGGCCACGCCTCAGATCTCGGAATCGAGCTCGTACGCCTCCGCGGGTAGATCTTGAGCGTTCATCATTGCGGAGAGCCGTTGAATTGAAGAGAGGATCAAGGTTTGCTCCCAGTCCTCCAGTGCATTAAAGCGACGGACAAAGGCATCCTGCAGGAAATTGGGATGACTCTCGAGAATCGTCCGAGCCTTATCGGTGATCGCTACGTACACGCGGCGTTTATCCCGACTGTCTCGCTCGCGGGTTGCCAGCTCTTTTAGCTCGAGGCGGTCTAGAATAGTGGTGACCGTGGCCTGACTCAAGCTGATGCGCCGCGCCAGCTCACCGATCGTCATGGGACCGTATTGGCCGATCTCACTGATGACGATGAGCTGGGGCCCGGTGAGACCGTATTGCTTTGACAGCTGCCGGGAGTGAATATCGATCGCACGAATAATCTGGCGGAGTGTTGAAAGGACGTAGGCGCTGGTGTCTTGTTTATCCATCGGTGTGTTCCTCGGATGCGGAGAAGGGAATTACTTTGCCGGTATCGGATGCAGGTCGATCCGGGAGCTCTTCAATGAGAGATACGTTTTGAAAAGGAATCATAATGTGTTCCGCTTCACCAAAGTCGCGGTGTAACTCATCTTCGCTGGGATCGATGATGACCGAGCTTGACTCAGCGAAGATGAGTCCTCTCATCGATACAAAGTACGGATGGGTCATATCAAGCGTACGGGCGCGAAGCGTTCGAGGTTTGTCTTTCCAGGTGAAGTGAATTCGATAGACCGACATAATGCAGTATTCCTGTTCATGAATGAATATAGTACGAAAGACCTCAAAAGATAAAGTAGGTTGCGAACTAAACGTATGTATAGTACTTTAATCGCATGCATGCGGGACTCATAAAAGCATCACGCCTTGTTGATCCTCACCGGGATGTGTCTGCCGTCGGCGCTGAGAGGTTGCTTTCCGATGCGTCGGAGATGTTGAGCGGGGCGATCGTGCAGCTGTCGGGGGGTGCTCCGCTTACCGTGGCCGTGCGGTTAATGGCCCGGTTTCAGCAATTGTCGGACGCTCCCGTAGCGTGGGCAGGAGACGAACGATCACTGCCGTTTCCGATCGATCTGCTCCACGCGGGAGTTGAGCTCTCGCGGCTCTGCGTGATCCGGGCCGCGCATGTTGATCACCGAATGTATGCGGTTGATCGATTATTGCGGACTCGAATCGCCTCACTGATCGTGATTGATCGTGGTGAGGATGAAGATCCGGATCCTGGGATGCTCGGGCGGTATATGCATCTCTGCCGAAACTCCGGGGCAACGGTCGTTATCCTCACCCCCGGTGATGCCCACGCCCTCTCGCCGGCAGTTCGACTTCACCTGCGCACATCGTTTTCGCAAGAAATAGATACAACTCTATCATCTCCTATGAAATTGGAGGTGCTGCGCTCACGCGCACCACTTCGGCGAGGTTCTATCGATGTCGGTCGCCCCGTTGGTATGTGTTAGCGTCACCGATTTCGCGATGCAGGTGGTGCACCGCGAGATGCGGTTGGACCATACCGTGCCCCTGGTGATTGTGCTCAGTGAACAACCGGGAGCGCGCATTCTGGAGTGTAATCGAGCGGCGGCAGCCTGCGGAGTACAGCCCGGCATGGCGTACTCCCACGCGTTGTCACTCTCCGAGAATGTGCGGGCCGGCACCGTCTCCGCCGAGGCGCGGCGTCGTGCCGATCGTGAGATTCGTACGGTGCTCCAGCGGTTTTCTCCGGCCGTGGAGGCGTCGGATATGGTGGAGGGCGTGTACTGGCTGGATATATCCGGAATGCAGCGGCTGTTCGGAGGGATTGGACCGTGGCTTCGAGGGGTAGGGCGCGCGTGTGCGGCGGCAGGATGGAGGATTCGTGTGGCCCGGGGGTGGACCCGTCCCGGTACGATGCTGGCGGCGGTGCGGGAGGACGCTCCGGTGGTGTTCGCGTCAATTGCCGCGGAGCATGTATGGATTCGTCGACAGCCCCTCACTGCGCTTCCCCTTCCGGAGCGTGATCAGGAGCATCTATCCATGGTGGCCTTCCGGCGGATCGGAGACCTGATCGACACCCCGGTGAGCTCTATTAAAGCGCGCTTTTCTCCACGGACGGTGGCATTTCGGCAGTTTTGCGCGCATGCGTTTGATCCCCTCCCCATCCAGAACGGGTCTGGGCCGGTGGAAACCACCTCCGTGTGGCGCTTTGAGCCACCGGTGATGTCCCGTGGTCCGGTGCAGCGTGCCCTTCACGCGTTAATTGAGCGCACCGTTGCCACGCTTTCTGAGCGGGGAGAGTGGATCGACGTGTTGGTGATCGGCATTGACAGAGAACGAGAACCGCCTCTGGAAGAGCGCATCCGCTGCGGCCACGCCACACGGGATGTACCATACCTTGTTTCGCTGGTGGACATGCGGTTGGATCACGTGCGGCTCAAGCGGTCGTTTGTCACCGCCGTCCGGGTGGACGTGGAGCTGAGCGCGGGAGAGTTTCGGCAGGAGGAGTTCTCCTTTGTCGCGGGATCTCAGTCCCGCGGGGGGGCGGTAGTGTCCGCCCCTCCGCCGGAACTTCTCGACCGTACGATCGCCGCGCTGCAAGCGGAGCTAGGGGCTGCGGTATGTTCCCAGGTGGTGGTGGTACCGGGGCGGTTTCCGGAAGATCGATTTGCTCTGACCCCGATCTCCCATGGTCGGGAGTTGCTCTCTCGGGGCCCGGCGGGGGGGATATATGAGCCCGCCCGCCTCGTCCGCGTGCGGCGGATTCTTGCTGCCCATACGGCGGACAAACCTGCTTCATCGTATTCCGGTCCGCGCCGAGGTGGGCCGTTTCTCGTTTCTTCAGCGTGGTGGGAGGGGGCCTCGGAGGACCGGGTGTACGAGTATCGTTTGCAACCGGACGATCGGGAGGTGTGGGTGTATCGTCTGCGTCCCGGTGGCCGTGAGACCCGGTGGGGACATCGGTTCTATCTGCAGGGATACGTCGAATGACACCGGTTCCGGAGTGTGTGCCGCTGTGGTGCACCAGCGTTCACTCCTTCCTGATCGGTGCGTCTCACCCACAGGAGCTTGTCGCCACCGCCGCTGAAGTAGGGTGTTACGGGATCGCCATTACCGATCGGGACAGTCTTGGGGGAGTTGTTGAGGCGTGGCAGCAGGTTGCGGAACTCCCGCAGGAGCAGTCGCTTCACCTGCTGATTGGGGCGGAAGTGACGGTAGCCGCGGTGGGACAGGGGGGAGCCCATTCCGGTGAGGAACCGTCCCACGCCCGGCAGATGCGGCCTCACGCCGGTGAGCTGCCGGTGGACGCGCGGCCGTCATCATTCCGCGTGCTCCTGTACGCCATCGGCGTGGAGGGCTATGGAAACATATCGGAACTGATCTCCCGGGGACGATTGCGCCGCCCCAAGGGGCACAGTCTGGTAACACCGGAAGAAGTGCGGGAGCTGAGTACGGACGTGCTCATGATCTGGACGGAGGAGAGCGGGGATGAGCGCGCCTTCCAAGAGCTCTTACCGGCGTTTCTCGGACGAGTATGGATTGGAATATCTCGTCACCTTCGCCCGGGAGATCAAGAGACTGAGATGCGACTTCGGTCCTGGGCGGAACGGTTTGATGTGCCGATCGTTGCGCTTCCCCACGTCCTGTACCACACACCTTCGCGCCGAGAGGTTCAGGATGTAATGACCTGCATCCGCGGGGGAACCACGTTGGACGACTCCGCGGAGACGCTGCTGCCCAATGCATCGTTCACGGTACCCACGCCCACATCCATGGCGCATGTATACCGGGATCAACCGCAGTGGGTAGCCGAGACGCGCCGCGTTGCCGAGCGGTGCACATTCTCTCTTTCCGAGATTCAGTACCGGTATCCCAGTGAGACGCGTCCCGATGGGTGGAGTGATATTGGCTGGCTTCGGGAGTTGACCCGGGTGGGAGCGGAGCGCCGATATCCCGCCGGTGTTCCCCCGAGAATGAGCGCTCAGCTGGAACGGGAATTAGAGCTGATCGAAGAGCTGGACTATAGCGGGTATTTTCTCACCATGGCGGAGATCGTCATGTTCTGTCGGCGCAAGGGAATTCTCTGCCAGGGTCGGGGGTCCGCCGCGAACTCCATCGTGTGCTACTGCCTAGGCATTACCGCGGTAGACCCGGTTCAGATGGATCTACTCTTTGAGCGGTTTATTTCCCGGGAGCGCGCCGAGCCGCCGGATATAGACCTGGATATTGAACACCGCCGGCGGGAAGAAGTAATCCAGCATGTGTATGAGCAGTACGGAAGGGAGCGGGCCGCCATGGTGGCCAACCTTGTGCGATTCCGGCGCCGCTCTGCGGTTCGGGAGGTGGGCGGCGTCTTCGGGTACTCCGCCATTACGCTTGACCAGATGACGAAGCTGCTCTCCCACCGGGAACTGTCCCCGACGGACGCCGCGGAGCGGGCAGGATTGGATGTCGAGCAGCCGCGGGTCGCCGCGTTTCTCCGGGTTGTAGCGGAGATTATCGGGATGCCGCGACATCTCTCGATTCATCCCGGTGGTTTCTTGCTGGGGCGCGATCCGGTTGCTCGCATCGTACCCCAGGAGAACGCCACCATGGAGGGACGGACCGTAATCCAGTGGGACAAGCACGGGGTGGAAGGAATGCATCTCTTTAAGGTAGATCTTCTGGGGTTGGGGGCGTTAACGCACCTGCAGTACGCCTTTCAGTTACTCGAACGGCACCTGAATGTTTCCATGACGATGGCCACCATTCCGATGGATGAACCGAGGGTATACGCCATGCTTCGCAAAGCGGAGACGGTTGGGGTGTTCCAACTGGAGAGCCGGGCACAGATGGCGATGTTGCCGCGTCTGCGTCCCCGAACGTTCTATGACCTAGTGGTTGAGATCAGTATCGTTCGTCCCGGCCCGATTACCGGGGGAATGGTTCATCCATATCTTCGCCGTCGCCGAGGGGAGGAGCCGGTAGAGTATCCGCATCCCGAGCTGGAGCCGATCCTCGCCAAGACGTTGGGAGTTCCGCTCTTTCAAGAACAGGTTATGAAGCTGGCGATGGTTGCTGCGGACTACACCCCGGGAGAAGCGGACCAGTTGCGGCGGGATATGGCGGCGTGGCGTCAGACCGGCAGGATCGAACAGCACCAGACCACCATTATCGAGCGGATGGTGCGGCGCGGTATTGACCGGACATTCGCGGAGCAGGTTTTTGAGCAAATCCGCGGGTTCGGGGAGTATGGGTTTCCGGAAAGCCACGCCGCCAGTTTTGCCTTGATCGCCTACGCCACCGCCTGGATGCGCGCGAGCTATCCCACCATTTTTACTTGCGCTCTGCTCAACGCGTGGCCCATGGGATTCTACTCTCCGGCAACGATCGTCTCCGATGGCCGCCGCCGGGGCGTAGTGTTTCGACCGGTGGATGTGCTCTTTAGTAAGTGGGAGTGTACGCTGGAGCCGCTGAAAGATGGGGAAGGGCAGAGCTCGTTCGCCGTGCGGATGGGACTGCGTTTCATTCAGGGTCTCGGAGAGGAAGAGGGGCGCCGTATCCTCGAGATGCAAAAAGTGGAGCAATGGAAAGATAGCGGAAGCGCTGGAACGCGCCGGTTCGTTCGGCGGGCCCGCCTTGACGCGGACGTGCGGGTGACGCTGGCCCAGGCCGGGGCGCTTCGTTCCTTTGATCCGAATCGGAGAGGAAACGTATGGGATGCACTCCACGGAAGTGGGACCACCTCCGCCGTCGCCGAACGAAACGACGATGGTGAAGAACATCCGGTTTCAGCGAGTACGATACTTCCATCTCATGAGGCGGTGGTATGGGATTATCACGCGGGTATCCACAGTACTGAGGCCCATCCCTTGGAACCGTATCGGGCCTGGCTCGAGGATCGCGCATATCCATGTGCCACCGACGTACACCGAATGGCTCACGGGAGTCGGGTATCCGTGGTGGGAATGGTGATCTGCCGCCAACGCCCCTCCACCGCGGGAGGCACCGTGTTTATGACGCTCGAGGATGAGACGGGGTTCGTGAACCTGGTGGTGTGGAAGTCGCGATTTGCGGAGCTCCGCTCTACGCTCCTTACCGCATCGTTTTTAGGTGTCCGAGGTACCGTTCAGACCGCTGAGGGGGTGGTACACCTAATCGTTGAGGACGCGTGGCCCGCCCGGTTACCTCATGAAACGGTCTCTGTTGAGAGCAGAGACTTTCATTGATCGCCCCCTATGCCGACAATGGTGATATGAATACGGTTCGACCTCTTCTACGGATCGCGCTGCTGATGATACTGGTTCTGGCCCCCGCCGCCACGCAGGAGGTGAACCGGGATCCTGATATCACCCGCGAATTTCGGTTCGACATAGAGGATGAAGCGGACTACCGCCTCGTCTCGATAAATGACCAGACGATACTCCTCAATGGATACGCCGTGCGGGATGCGGAGATCGTTACCCGGGTGCAGGTTGAGCCGCGGGGAACAGCCGACGGCCGTGGTCGCTACGTGGCGGTGTTTGCCCTTACTGAGAGCTCCCGCCGGGCGGGCCAACCCGTGGGGCTTGAGTCCCAGCACCGCAGTGAGTTCTTCCGCGATTCCCGCGGTTTCATGGAGATTGAGGAACGCTACATTATGCCCGTCTCCCGAAATATACCGATCTTTCCCGAAGAGGCGGTGTCACCCGGGGACACCTGGACCGCTGAGGCGCGGGAAGTTCACGACCTTTCCCGGGGGTACAACGTATCTGAACCGCTGCGGCTCACATTTCCGGTATCCTACGAGTACGCCGGTGTTACTACCTGGCGGGGAGTCGAGGTAGATCTTATCCACGCTGAGTACAACATAGCCCATCGGGAACAACGGGACGCGATGCTGTACCCCGAAGCGGTCACTGGACAATCACAGCAGCACCTCTACTGGGACAATCAGCGAGGACGACTGGTGGGAAGCGAAGAAGAGTACTGGATCGAATTTCGCCTTTCCGACGGCCGGACGATTACCTATCAAGGGGAAGCCGAGGTTGAGGTGGAGGCGGCCACCCCGCTTGATCGGGACTCGGTGGTGGCGGCTTTACAGGCCCGCCTGAATGAGGCAGGCATCGAAAACACCCGCGTCTCCGATCAGGAAGATGGGGTGGTGCTCATCCTCGAACGTATCGGATTTCCCCCCGATTCCGCGCGCATCCTCCCGGACGAAGAGGATCGCCTGATGGTTATCGGTGAGATCTTATCGGACTTTCCCGAAAACGATCTACTTATCACCGGCCATACCGCCCTGGCGGGAACCGAATCCGGTCGCGAACAACTCTCAGTCTCCCGGGCCCGGGCGGTGGGTGAGTTCTTCCTGGAGAATGATGTGCGTGATCCCAGTCGGATTCTCTATCGTGGTGTTGGAGCTGAGGAGCCGATCGCTGATAACGATACGGAAGAGGGACGCCGCCGCAACCGCCGGGTGGAAATCATGGTTCTCGACAACTGACATCCGGCGCGCTTGCCGCGAACGTTCCGTTTTCATATATTATGCAATATGAATATACATGAATCACCACGGACAGCGATGCTTGTGGGGACCGCGGTAGCGGATGCCGCATCGATGGGACTTCATTGGATTTACGCGCAGCCGCGGGTACGGCGCGCCGGCGGCGATACGCCTGAGTTTACCGAACCGGATCCCGCCAACTACGAGGGAGTCCCGTCATACTTTGCCCACGCCGGGCGCCATGCAGGCGACTTTTCAATGTACGGCGAGTCTCTCATGGTTGTGCTTCGTTCCATCGCTGAGAACGGTGCGTTTGACTGGCAGCACTACGCCCAAAAGTTCCAAGGACACTTTGGATTTGGTGGCGGGTACGTGGGGTATATCGATACGCCCACGCGGGAAACACTGGTCAATATGATCATCCAACAACGGGAGCTCCTGGATGCCGCCATGGCAGTGGAGTTTGACGGATCCGACGATACCAAGCGCTCGATCGCCCGCAAAGTGATCTCCAACGCGCAACTGGTCCGGGGCGAGGCGCTTCGCAATAAGGTCACCGAGTCGATTCGTCTCACCAAAGGAGACGAGGCTGACGTGGAGCTGGCCGAGCGTATGATTGAGATCTTAGACGGAAAAGTGTCGTATCCCGGAGCCGATGATGCCCAGCTACCGGCGCTTACCAAGGTACCGGTGCTGGTCGCCGCCTACCACGACAACCCACGCCTCGAGCAGTTGGTGGAAGAGGCGGTTCGCGTTACCAACAACAATGACGAAGCGGTAGATTGGGCGCTGTTTGTGACTCGGTTGCTCCGCTGGGCGGTGCGCGACGGCTCGTCAATTGGCGACCTTGAGGCGCAGGTCAAGAAGGTTCTGGAAACCAGTCCTCCCCATGTAGCTACTGCGGTGGAAGGGGTCTTGAAGCGGCGTGGCGAAGACCCCAAGACGGTTACCATGAAGATTGGACCCGCCTGTGAGCTCAAAACGGGTGTTCCCGTGGCGCTTCACAATCTCCTGACCGCCGACAGCTACACCACCGCCGTGCGCCGCAATATCCTAGCCTGCGGAGACAGTTGTGGCCGCGCGATGGTGGTGGGAAGCCTGGCGGGCGCGCTCTTCGCCCGGGATGAAGCGGCAGGAGTTCCTGCGGACTGGATCGCTCGGGTGACGCAGGGAGAGGAACTCACGGCGCTCACCGAGGAGATCGTCCCGTAGCGGCGGCGTCTGCTCGTTGGCAGACCGGACAGAGATGAGTAGCTCGTTGCGCCACGATGATACGTTGGATCATCGTGCCGCAGCGACGGCACGGCGTGCCGGTTCGTTGAAACACCCGCAGGTCCTCTTGGTTGTGGGCCTGCACCTTCTTGCCGGGAAAGACAAAATTCGAGGCGCCGGAGCCGAGACTGGTTCCTAGATTTTGGATTCCCCGTTCCAGAACGGCCTGAATCGCGGAGGCAAGAGCGCGCACCTCCCCCGGAGAGAGCGACGCGGCGGGTCTGGTGGGATGGATCCTAGCCTGCCAGAGGGCCTCATCGGTATAGATATTCCCCAGGCCGGCGATCACCGTTTGATCTAACAGGAGCGCTTTGAGCGTTCGAGGGCGTCCGGCAAGAATCTCGGCGAGCGCATCCTCGCCGAACTGGGGTGAGAGTGGTTCGATACCCAAATGAGAGACCGCCTGCGCGGCATCGGTGGTAACGGTCATACGACCAAATTTCCGGGGGACGTGAAACCGAAGTTCCCCCGTGGTGTCGGTCCCGTTCAGTCCGAGGATAACGCGCTCATAGCCGGTACGCGGGGCGTCCACGTCTGATACATACAGTCTGCCACTCATTCTCAGGTGAACCAGAATGGCGGCGCCGGAATCAAGATCCAGGATGATGTACTTGCCGCGACGCCGTACCGCGGTGATGCACCGGTCTGTGACGGCGCGTGCAAACGCCATGGCGTCGCCGCCGACGGTGCGCGGCCAGTACACCTCCACGGAGGTGATCTGCATCCCCGGCAACCGGTTTGCTTTGAGGTCCTCGATGGTGGTATGCACCTCCGGTAGCTCAGGCACGAGGAACGGGCTCCGGCCTACCGGCGTTCGCGGCTACTGAAAAACATGGTCGAACCAAAAATCACGGATTTCCGCCAGGGTACCGTCGTGCCGCACTTCGGCTAGGGCCTCGTTTATGGCGTCTCGAAGGTCCGGCTGATCTCTTCGGATTGCGAAGGCATACTCCTCAGTGGCGTACGGTGGTCCCGTAACGGCAAGCTCATCGGCATATCGGTCGTTTCCCAGGACAAAGTACTCTACGATCGCCACGTCGGCAACGATCGCTGAAAGGCGACCGGTGGCGAGATCTTCCACGGCGAGCCCTAAGTCATCGTAGGTACGTACCTCTACACCGGGAGTCTCCGCGATCAGTCGTGATCCGGTGGTGGCGATTTGCGCGCCCACGGTTTGTCCCACCAGGTCCTGGAGATTCTGAACGCCCCGGTCTTCTCGCCGAACGACGATATGCTGGGCCGCCTCAAAGTAGGGCTCGGAAAAGAGCATCGCCCGTTTCCGTTCCTCCAGCACCGTCACCGAAGAGGCGATCATATCGTATTGCCGAGCAGCGAGCCCCGCGAAAATACCGTCCCACGCCACCGTTTCAAATACGGGACGAAATCCCGCCCGTACACCGATCTCCCGAAGGAGATCGATATCGAATCCCACCAGCTCGCGATCGCGATTGATGTATTCCATGGGGGGCCACGTACTGTCCGTGGCGACCGCGATTTCCGGCAACGTCTCGAACTCCCGGCGCTCTGCTGCCGTCCATTCCAGCGCGCTTTGCGCCGAGGCGGGGTATAACCAAGTGGCTAAGAGGACCACCACAATCATCGTTCTGTGTATCTCACTCATGAGCGTCTTTACGGTAGCATGTCTGTCCGACCGGTAGCTACCGACGCCGTTTCTTACTACCTTATGCACACATGCACTCCGATCACGCGTTAGGCACCACTCCGATCGTTCCCCTCCTGGCCCGGATGGCAATTCCCGCCACGGTAGCGATGGGAACGACAGCGCTGTACAACTTAGTGGATACCATCTTTATCGGTCGTTGGGTAGGGACCTTAGGAATCGCCGGCGTGAGTATCGCCTTTCCCGTACAGATTATTGTCTTGTCCGTGGCACTGTTGATTGGGCTTGGAACCGCATCCGTCGTCAGTCGCGCCCTGGGAGCCGACGATCCCGAGCGAGCCGCCCGGGTCGTCGGAAGTGCAGCGGTCATGATTTTGCTCCTCTCAGCAGTGATCAGCGTCGCCGGCGTCGTGTTCATCGAGCCGATCATGGCGCTATTCGGCGCCACCCGGGTGGTAGCGCCGTATACCCGGGAATACCTGTCGGTTATCATTCCGGGGTCCGTGTTCGTGGCCGGGTCAATCGCGGCGACCCATATCGTTCGGAGCGAAGGGGCGGCTCGCTATTCCATGCGCATTATGCTGTTGGGGGCGGGACTCAACATCGTGCTGGATCCGATCTTCATTCAGGTTTTAGGGATGGGAGTTCGGGGAGCGGCTATTGCAACGGTAATCGCCCAAGCGTCCGCCGCCGGCTACGGACTGGCGTTTTTTCTCCGAGGCAAGAGTTCAATCCCCCTGCGCCTACATCACCTTCGGATCTATCCTCGAGAGTTGGGGCAGTCCGTTTCTATTGGGCTCCCCGCCTTTGTGCGGCAAGTCTCGCAGAGTGTGATTATCGTTCTCATCAACAACATTCTCTCCGACTATGGAGACACCTCCATCGCGGCGTTTGGCCTCGTGCATCGTGTAATGATCTTCAGCCTCCTGCCGTTACTCGGTATCGGGCAAGGTTTTCAACCGATCGTGGGGTTCAATTACGGCGCACGTCAGTTTGATCGCGTGCGGGACGCGGTGCGAGTTACGAGACGGGTCGCGTTTGGTGTGGCGCTGATTCCGTTCTTCGCGATCATGGCATTCTCCCCGGGAATCGCCTCGATCTTTACCACTGACCCGGAACTGATCGCTATCGGGTCTCGGGCACTGCGGATCGCGCTGTTAATCATTCCGCTGGTGGCGCTGCAGGTGGTGGGGTCGATCTTCTTTCAAGCGATCGGCAAGGCGATTCCCGCACTCTTCCTGTCCCTATCACGGCAAATCATCTTTCTCATTCCGGCGGTTTTGATTCTTCCCACCATATGGGGACGCACCGGTGTGTGGGTCGCGTTCCCCGTGGCGGACTTGCTCGCCGTGGTGGTTACGGTAGTCTGGCTGCATTATCAGCTCGGACGTCTGGAGTCTGAGGCGTTGGCCACCAACGGGCCGAAGCCGATGGCCTCTACGCCGATCAAAAGCCCTTCATGAGACTGAAACCAGAGCCTTCCGCCCCAGCAATGTCGGCGTGCCCGGGACGCGTCCCAGTGGGGTAGCGCTCCACCGACCGGCGGCGGGCAGCCTGTGACGCCGCCGTCATTGACCGGGCATTTCGCCGGTGGTAAATTTACAGCCACGTTCATGCTGATACCGGCGTTCGCTTCACCGCTGTGGCCTCGTCTTGTCGTGGCTCTAGCCGCGCTGCTCATCGCTCGGTTTGCGCGCGTGATTACGCGACGCCGGGATGTCCGACCGTTTACGCTCGCCGCCCTCTTCCTCGTGATACGCGATCTCGGAGCGGTCGCGATCGGTCCTCAAAATCCGTGGGTTCTTCCATACCTACGTGTTGCAGGGGAGACGGTGGCGTATATGATGTTTCTCTTTTGGAGCGGCCGCTTTCGGATCAGTAATCGCTCGTATGTCGGTGCTCTGATAGTAAGCATAATCGCGTGGGGCATCATCATAAGTGATGGCGTCTGGGGGAGAGGTATTGCCGCCAGGGTGGCGGTGTATGGTCTGCCTCCCGTGCTGTTTGTAGCGTCGCTGGTGGCGATTTTCCGCGTGGATCGATTTGTGTTCTCCCGCGGGTATCAGATTGAAGATCTAAAGCCGTGGATGCAGGTGATGCTGGCAGTACAGACGCTGCTCTACCTGGTTATCCCCCTAAGATCAGGGATCTTTGAGCCGGTGGTAGCGGTCCTTCCGATGGTGCCGTTTATTGCAACCCCTCTGTTCCTAGTCGACGTCGCGATGAAAGAAGAGCGCGTTCGGATCCGTTCGTTGCAGGATAATGCGCGGTCCATTTTCGATTTTCTCACAGATGTTGGGCGATCGTTGGGAAGTGAGCGCGATCCGGAGAACATATTACACTCCGCAATTGAAACGATGACATCCGCTACCGACGCCGACGCCGCGGCCGCCGTCTTGGTAGATGGGGGTACCGCACGTGTCACCTCCGTGGTTGGTCTCTTTCCGCCTCCGGTTGCCGTGCCTGATATCATTAAGTCGAAGCAGGGGGCGCTTCGACAGTTCGTAATGAGTCTGACGATCGGGCCCGACGTTCCGTTATGGGGAAAGACGTTGCAGGCCGGTACGGCAATTCATGTGCCGGAGGCGCAGGACGATCCCGCCCTCGCCGCCCATGCCGGCGATCGGGTGCTGAGGCTCCGCTCGATGTTGGTGCTGCCGCTGGAAGTGCGCGGTACCATCCTCGGACTACTCAGCGTAGTCCGACGAGGTGACTCTCGTCCGTTCAGCTCCGCTGAGTTCGACCATGCCCGAACGATGACGAATTTTGTGGCGGTAACCCTGGACAATTATTATACCTACCGCATCCAACGGGATGTGGAGATCGCTGCGGGCATTCAGAAACGGCTCCAGGCACCTGCCTCGGGGTCCTTCGGAGGAATTGACTATGCAGGAGTCAGTAGACCGGTTCGGGGTATGAGTGGCGATTATTACGACGTGATACCGATTGATGAGCATCGAACCATGGTAGTGATCTGTGATGTGTCGGGAAAAGGAGTACCGGCGGCACTCGTTATGGTCATGATCCGCACTATCGCGCACCTGGCGTTAAATCATACCAATGATGCCGGGGAAATTCTTGCGATGATCAATCAAGGGGTGAGCGGAGCGGTTGACGTGGATCGATTTGCCACCGCCACGGTGGTCGTCTTTGACACCGCCTCCCAGCGCATGTCGTATGCCAATGCCGCGCACCACCCGATGCTCCTGCTGACGGAAGAACGCGGGCAGGTGGAAGCGATCGACGCCCAGGGATTGCCGATCGGTATCGAGGAGACGGAACAGTACCGGTCACGGTCAGTAGAATTTCCGCCGGGGGCCACCGTTGTGTTGTTTACCGACGGAGTAGTGGAAGCGTTCAACCCGGAAGGCGAAGAGTTCGGCGATCATCGGCTCTACTCCGCGATCCGTGACACCCGCCGGGACCTCCAGGATGGTTGGAGCACTGAGCACCTCTTAGACGGAGTAATGTCCCGCGTAGATGCCTTTGTAGGAGGAGCCCCGCAGCACGATGATATTTCGATGCTGGTCTGCTCTTCTCGGAGATAGCGTGATACGGCGCGCCCGTGGTCAGCTTCGGGAGATGATCGTAAGCATGTAGAGCTTTAGATACGTTTCAAACGCTTTTCGCCGACGAATGCGATCGAACGCGGTGTTCTGAGCGATGCGATTTGCCAGTTCGTCTATGCGCGCGGCATCCGGAACCTGGAGTGTCCGCGATACTCGTAGGCGACGCACCGTATCACGGCAGAGCGAATTCACATCTTCCACGAGATTCTCCGCCGCCACCGGATCAATTAATGGATTCCATTGATTACGCAGCTTTTTCAGTTTTTGATCTGCCGTCTCGCCCTCGTCCAGATACGCTTGCTGCATATGCGCAACCGATTCCTTGAGCTTCTTTTGCTTCGCTTGCCGCAGTTTTTCCGAATCATCAGCCTGAGGGCGCGGAGAGCTGCGCATTTCCTCGGGAGGCGGGCCGGCTGCGCCGGCAGAACCGGACAGTGAAAGCATACTCCGAAACATGCGCACGATACCACGAACGATAGGAATGAGCATCCAGACCGGCAAGCGTAGACGTGCCTCCCGGTAGATATCAGCACGGGCGATCTTCAGAATGTCTTCCCATGAGCGCATTTTCTTCTCGTTTGCATCTATAAGGGACATGGCGGCCTGCTCGACGCCTGATGGCAAATCCTGCCCATCAATTACGAGGAAGAGTGTTTGAAATTGGGCCAATCCAAAGAGGATATGAAACTCATCCCGTACACGGGCAGTGAGCGCTGTGCCGAACGCCGTGTCATCAAATACCCACGGTTCGTCCCGTTCTTCCAGAAGTACGGTATACGCTTCATTTGTGAGTTCGCGTCGAATAACCGGGGCCGCTGCTTTCACGAGTCTCAAAAGGAGCGGTATATACTGGGCGGAATGGATCATCACCCCGTTCTGTTGGGGGGTGTTGACCGTTACCAGCTCCGAGATCCGATCCTCGCTGGGTCGCCGTAACATCTCTTCCAGCCAGCGATTTATCTCTTCGCGCGATACCCGCTTTGTAAGAAGGACTCCACGGTCATCGGTCAGGTTATACACATCCTGAACGGAAAACGTGAACGGTGGTTTCTGCAGTGCCGTCGTTAGTAAGTTATGGACCTCTTCGCGGGACTTGTCCTCCTGATGGAGCCCCTTGTAGTAGACCGCATAGTATCCCAAGAAATAGGCCGCCTGGCAGAAGCCATGCTCAGTCTCCAGTTTGTCCACCTTGTCCTTGTAATCTTTGATGATGAGTGACGACAGCTGGGTCCAGAAATGGAACTGGAACTCGTTTGGGTCCGTAACGGTCTTCACCGCCTCGTCAGGCCGGGTCTGTGTTGTTTCAATAATCTCATGAACCAACATCTCCCGATTTCGGAACACCGACCGAAGTTTGGTTTCCATATAGCTCCCGTTTCGTTCCGTACGCAGATAGTCGCGGAGCCGATTCATCACCAGGGGAAGCATATCGTCTTTGAGGAGTTTTACCGTGGCCACCACATCTCGGATGTTGCCGGGGAACCTAAGGAGCAACAACTGCTCCGGAGTTTCATCTTGAGACTGCAGAAAATGCATCAGATTGTCGGCGACATCCACGGTGCGCAGCTGCGCGGACGGGATTGTGATATCCAAGTTTTCCTCAGCGGGGAAGGGAAGATCCTTGTCTTCCTGCATCTTGCGGTACCAGCGCGCCACTTCCGCCGCATAGAACGCACGATAGAAGACCGAGGTTATCGTGTGGGTCTCATCCCGTTCGAGTTGCACCGTGTTTGATTTCTCCAGCTCGTTCAGACCGTTGATGATGTGATCATTCCGGTCCTCGGTAAGGAGAGGAGCAAACTCCGGCTGTTCGGCGGCAAAGCGCTTTCCAAAGCGCACTGCAAATTGCGACAGGGAATCCATGGTGACGTGGGGGGTCCCATTCCGGCGAACGTACGCGTGCAGCAACTTCTGAATGTTCGGGGCCGATACCATGCATACCTCTGACGGCAATTGTATGTTTTGGACTGCAGTGAGGCAAGATGGAAATTGACAGTGCTTCACGGACAACACTACACTCCAGGTATGAGAAAAAGGTCGATCCTGATCCTTGCCGGACTCGCGTTGGTACTTATAGCCCTTGCGGGGTGTGCCTCCACGCCGGAAGACTCGCCCGCTGATTCATCGGTTCCGGCACAGGAGCCGCCACCGGAGCCCGAGCCGGCCCCCGAGCCGGCCCCCGAACCGGACCCTGAGCCTGACGAAGAGCCTGAAGAAGAGCCTGAAGCTAAACCAGAGCCGGAACCAGAGCCTGAAGGGGAGCCTGAAGCTAAACCAGAGCCGGAACCTGATTCGGAGGAGACGGCTGATGGACCTCACGACATCGAAGTCACCGAAGAGCTCTACGATCAAACCTTCACGGAAGTTGAACAAACCATCCAGGAACTGAATGAGATCATTTCCGACCGTGACTTTCCAGCGTGGCAGGATTACCTCACCGATGCATATCGTAGGACATATTCCGATCCTTCCGTGCTGGCCGAGAGCTCCCAGAGTGGGGTGCTGGAGCGAAACAACATAGAGCTCGAGTCCCTCGAAGACTATTTCAACTTTGTGGTGGTTCCGAGTCGAGCAAATGCGAGACTAGATGATTTGGTATTCGTGGATGAGCAAACGGTGGAAGCGATCATGGAGGTGCGCGGAGAGCGATACCTCCTGTATCTGCTCAAAAAAGTCGATAACCAATGGAAGATCGACACGTTTTAGGATATAGTCAAGACGAAATGAGGTACCGACGATGAGAATACGAACGCACCTGTTACTGCTCACCGCACTGCTGATGCTACCGTCATGGGCATTCAGTCAAAATGGCGACGGAGCGGACTCCGAGACACCTGCTGCGGGGCGCACCATCGAAGAGTTGTACTTGAGCCAGGACATGGAGCTGCAGATCATGCGCAGTCAAGCTCAAGCAAATGATCGTGAGATGAAGGAGCTTGCGCTCCGGAGTATCCGAGATATGGTTGAGAACGAACAAACTTCGGATGGGGTATATGTCATTCTCGAGTCCCTAGCCGCGGAAGGCGTAGGACGACAAGTTCGATCCAACGGTTCCATCGTGAACAATTTCCCCGATATTCGTCGGCAAGCCGCCGAGCTCCTCGGACAAGTTGGCGGCGAACAGGCGAAGGATACGCTGGTAGGAATACTTCGAGATGATCCTGAGACCATGGTCCTGGCTGAAGCCGCCTATGCGCTTGGTCAGATCGGACTGAACGAGAACAACGAGGTCTCTGATCATATGGTGCAAACGCTCCTGCGAGAGAACTCCCGGTCTACGCCCGATAATAATCTGGCGTTCTCGTTAATTCTGTCCCTCGAGCGGCTGTCGGCCCAGAACGGCGGTCTTGCGGATCCCGAAGTGCTCAACGTTCTGTTAGAGACTGCCTCAGGCCCGTATATTCGGACGGTCCGGCGTCGCGCGATTGAAGCGATCGTCAATATGCGTGAACACGGTGGGTGATTCCACCGCTCTATAACGCGTGTGAGAAGCATCACCGGCATCCTTTTCAGTTAGGCTCCGGGTACACAATCGGACCGTTTGCGCGGTGATATTATATGTTTCGGGTTCTACTCGTCCTTCGTCATGTGATCAAGTATGGTTCACTCCTCGTATTGCTGGCGGTGTTTCTCGCACACAGCCTCGTACGGAGTGCCGCCGAGGGGAACGTCTATACCGAGGTCCAGGAAGTACCGGCGGCCTCGGCGGCTTTGGTGTTAGGTACCAGTAGGTACAGCCGGGCGGGCACACCCAACCGATTCTTTACCGCCCGCATGAACGCCGCCGCTGAGCTCCTTGAGGAGGGCAGGGTTGAGGCGCTGGTAGTGAGTGGTGACAACGCCCATAGTAGCTACAACGAACCGGCGGCTATGGTGGAAGCGCTTCAAGAGCGAGGCGTACCGACCGATCGCATCGTACCGGATTACGCGGGATTTCGGACATTGGATTCGGTGGTCCGGATGCAACGGGTATTTCAGCAAGATCACTTTGTCATCGTCTCTCAGCGATTTCATGTGGAGCGAGCGCTCTTCATCGCGTCGGCTCACGGTATCGATGCCCACGCCTACGTGGCCGATGATGCTTCAGGAATGGCACAGCTCAACGTCAGAATTCGCGAATACGCTGCCCGCGTCCAAGCGGTGCTCGACATATATGTGTTCGATACTGAACCTCGGTTTCTAGGACCCTCAGTTCCCATTGAGTTTCCGATCTCTTCTCCTTTAGACTCTCCGCTATGAGACCTGCCGTAGAACTGCCGTATGGGGATGAAACCTATCGTCTGAGACCCACCAAGATTGTCGCCCTGGGACTCAATTATCGTGAACACATCGCCGAAAGCGTCACGGTTCAGAGTGGAGGGTTTGATCCGGTTGAACCTGATGAGCCGGTACTCTTCGCCAAGCTTGCTAGTGCGATCATTGGGCCCGAGGAGACGATCGTTCTGCCGCATATTTTGGCAGATTATCAATTCGAAGATGAGCGCACCGACTATGAAGGTGAGATTGCCGTCATTATTGGCCGCGAAGGGTTCAATATCTCCTCGCGCACGGCGTGGGACTATGTCATGGGTATCACCGCCGCTAACGACGTGAGCCAACGGAACATTCAAAAGGGCGACCGGTCTGGATGGTTTCGGGGAAAATCGTTTGATACATTTCTTCCTATTGGACCGAAGATCGTGCCGCCCTCGCAGTTTGATGATATTGACCGCATCGGAATCGAGACACGACTCAACGGTAACGTGGTCCAATCCGGCCACGCCGGAGAGATGGTGTTTTCCATTGCAGAGACGATCACGTATGTGTCTCGAAACTTTACGCTGTACCCGGGCGATATTATTCTCACCGGGACCCCTGCCGGTGTGGGGCCGCTCGCTCACGGAGACACCATAGAAGTGGAAATTGAGCAGGTGGGCACACTTCGGAACACAGTGAGAGATCCGCGGCAGTCATGAGCGTTACCGACAACACATTTTTCCGCACATTGGGGCTCCCGGAGCTTCACGTGCACCATCCCACAAACCATTTTGACTTCACGCGCCAAGGGAGACGTATTCTGGTAGTGGGACCGATGGGATCCGGTAAGACTGCGTTTGCCGCTCAAATTTGGCGGGATTCCAAGGTGGCACGGGAAAAGGACACCGACATCCCCGGGTGTCGTACCGCTGATGGCGCAGATCTCCGGCACGTGTTTTTTGTGCGTTCCCGGTTGGACTCGCGGCGCTTCTCCAGCTACCCTCAAGATGCACTTGCCTATCGGGGAGGGTATGAGCAGCTCGGCCCTGCAATCACAGAGATTTCTTCGTCGTTTGAGTTGGAAGAGCTTGTCCAGTCACACCCCGAGGTAGGTACGTGGATCGTGGATGAAGCATCATTCTACGACGAACGCATCGCGTATGTGATTCAGCGTCTATCGGTTGCTCGGGGATTAGTGTTTGTCTTCCCGACGCTCATTCTCAACTTCCGTAATGCGGTGTTCAATACCACTGCACACCTGTTGCTGGAGATCACCACTGATGTGTTCCCGCTAACCGCTTACTGTGAACATCGATCTTGTTTGAGCGATTCCAGTCATACGTATCGCTACTACCTGGTAGACGGCGACGAGTGCCCCGCGATGTATTTTGACCCGTTGATCATAATTGGTGGCGACCGAACCGTTGCGGACGGGCGGGAGCCGAACTATGCAAGTCGCTGCGCGGATCACCATGTGCTGCCAGGAAAAGAGTACACCTTCCTGAATCTGAAGCCGCTGGCCGAAGCGGCGGTGCAGGGCGATACAACTCCACTCGAGAACGAACTGGCCGACCTGAAAAACCGTCCTCTTGAATCGCAGTTGGGAGAATCGATTCAGCGCGCGTTTCCCGGTGATTCAGAGCATCATCAGCTCAACCGTAACGCCCTGCGCGTTCCGTGTCTTGCTGAACGCGCACTGTCATACCTGTTCGCAGAGCAGAATATCATCAGTGAACTCATGCTTCGTCGGCTGGTGCGACGGTTGCAACTTGATACCGAATTTCTGAGCCGTCGACTCGCCGACAACCGGCGCCCCGTCGATTTTTCCCAGGAGGAATTGTGGACTTCGTGAGCGTGATCTCATCAAACGAGTTTCTATGGATAGCCATGCTGCTGCTCAACTTTGTCGCGGTGTTGGTGGCATTCAGGTTATTTGGCCAAACCGGGCTGTATGTGTGGATTGCGTTGGCTGGAGTGGTTGCCAATATCCAGGTCAGCAAAACGATCGAAATCGTTGGGTTTACCGCCACACTGGGAAACATTGTCTACGCCGGGTCGTTTCTGGCCACTGATATCCTGTCCGAACACTTCGGCAAAGATGCCGCTCGGCGCGGGGTGGGAGTCGGTTTCTTCTCAATACTGGTTGTTACCGGCCTGATGTACCTGGCGGTCCAATTTGAACCGGCTCCGTCCGACGCGATGCATGAAAGCCTCGCCAACGTCTTTGGAGTGCTGCCAAGAATCGCGGCCGCGAGCCTGGTTGCGTACGTTATCAGCCAACGCCATGATGTCTGGGCGTACAGTTTCTGGCGGACGCGCTTTCCGGGGCCGCTATGGATCAGAAACAACCTAAGTACGATCGTCAGCCAATTGATCGATAGCATTGTGTTCACGCTGGTAGCCTTTCTGGGTGTGTTCCCCGCCGGGGTGCTGCTTCAGATCGTGGTAACGACGTATGTGATTAAGGCGATAGTCGCGGTAGCTGACACACCATTTCTCTATGCCGCTAAGAGTGTCCACAACCGTGGGGATAGAGCCACTCCTTCCTGAAGCACGGTGATTCTGCGGGCAGTCCCTAATCTTTCCAGGGGAATATCATTCCCCGGAGTGTCCGCTTCCCTACACGTTCGCGATCATCAAACAGCAATGCATCCCACGGGATATCTTTGCGATTCGCGTCGGGGTGTTCTTGCAAGTAGTCATATTTGTACAATCGCAGTTTGACCGCAGTTTGATACCAGATCGCGAGGCCCGCTATGCCGGGAATTAGAAATGCGGTGAACAAACTTAGCACCACCAAGAGGACGGCTCCGAGGGCAAGTCCTAGCGTAAATCCCGTGTTATCGAAGGTGAAGATGAACGATTTCTTCAGTGCTGCCGGGATAGGTGCGGTCAGCCGCTGACGAAGAGGAAAGTAGTATGGGGCGGTGATCCACCAAATGACCGACATCCAAAACAGGATAGCCAGGGCAAACAGACCAACCATGTTGTCCAGCGAGGTATATACTGGAAACGCTACGGAGAGTAGAAACAAATGCACCACATTGATGGCCGCCAGCACGACCGCAGCGGGCCATGAGTCGCGAAGTCGCTGCAGGAACTCCGACCATTCGATGCTCTGGTGGTCGGTGATCGCCCGGCTTAGACCGAACACGCCCCCCGCATAGACAAAAAGAAGAACCACGCCCAGCACGAGTGCGAGCACACTCACCACCGGTCCAGCCTCCGCAAATGCTGAAGGAAGAATCGCCGGAACCGCAAAGAGGACGATAAAGCCGAGGTTCATCAGCACGGCTGGAAGGAAGTTGTCCCAAAGGTCGAAGAAGCTTTTCTTGATTACGAATCCGAACATTGAACGGAAGTATACCGTGCCGGGCGCTCGATCAAAAGAGGGTAAGTCTGGGCAGCATCAGAAAATCTACGGTATACTGGGAGTCGTTATGAGAAATCGTCGTCTGTTTGGCCCATTGGTAGTCTTAATTGTGTTCACGTGCTCCTCGGCGTTGGGGGCTCTTGAGCTCGATCGCGAAGAGATCGAAGGGGCTTCGGATATCGATATTGAGTTTGAAAACTATGAAGGCCCTGTGGATGAAATCGATTCACGAGATGCCATTCGCGGAATTGGTCGGATTCTTGGTGAAGGAATTGCCAATGCAGACCGTTCAAACTATGACGATCGCTATCTACTGCAACGAATAATTGGAGATGTGGAGGATACGCGACTGGCCGCTGATATTCTTGAGCTCACCGACGACAGTCGTGTTGATCATATAGAGAATCTTCGGCGCATCATCTCCGGCTATTTGGAAGCTTCCTGGGAATATGAGCGGGATGACGCAAACCTGTTGGCGCGGTTCATTACGATCTACAACGCCGTAAACCGGGGTTCCCTCTCCACCTTTTCAGAGCGGTACCGGTCAGCCGTCTCTGAAGCGCTTGATGAGGACCGGGCTGGGCTGGCCACGTCATTTCGGCGATGGGCGGGGCAGACGCAGCTTGTTATTCCGATCCGTGATGATCGCGCTCCCGGTGCGTTGGACGCGGTCGACCCACGACAACTGGTCGACGCGCGGGTGATCGAGGAGCTCCGCACGCGCCGTGACCTGGGGATTGAGGACCGCAAAGCCATTATTGACTTCATCGAACGGGTGATTGAAGAACGCACCGCCGCGATTCAAGAGGAGCGGGATGACCTCGATCAAGAACAAGAGGCGATCGATGAGCGGCAGGAGGAACTTGACGAGCGCGAGCCGGAGTCCGACGACCAAGACGATGAGGAGACAGCCGAGCCGCCGGCCGACGAAGATGACGCGGACGCGGAAGAAGACGATGAGGATGACGCGGACGAGCCCGATGAGGAAGAGCCCTCGCAGGACGCAGACGATGAGGCTGCAGATGACGGTGACGGCGAAGAGCCCGACGCTGAGCCTGATGACGCTCCCGACCGATCGGATGAGGCGGAAGAGTCGGACGAGCCCGATGGAGAGGATTCTGAAGGGGACGAGCGTCAGGACCTTGAGGATCGAGAGCGCGAGATAACCGAGCGGCAAGAGGAACTGGATGAGGAGGAGGAGGAGCTCGAAGAACTCACCGAACGAGTAGAGGAGCTCTACGATGAGACGGCCGAGGATCAGGCGTCGTTGGAGGAAAGCTCGGATCCAAGCGATATGGTGGCGTTCGTTCTGGGAGATGAATCAGGCGGGTTGGAGCTTGCTGTTGTGGATTTTGGCGACGCAGTGGTTGCCGGGGAGCAAACGATACCCGTGGCAAATCGGGAGCTCATCGAGTTCCAGGGAAACATCGTCGTTGCGCATCAGACCTCTGGTCGACTCCTCTTGTTGGATCCATCATCGCTTTCAGTAATATCCGAAAGTGACGTACCTGTGGTGCCGGGAAGCCGGATACGGGTAGTTGATGGATATCTTCTCACGGTCATGCCGGAGGAGGGCGCGTTTGTTGTTGGCGAATTCGATGCACAGCTTGTGCTCCAGCGCCGCTCAGCGAGACCCGTTCTCGAGAATACCGATATTGTGGCCAGGGACGACGAGGTGCTGGTGCAAGGCGAGGAGGACGGTGCATTGCGAGTCCTACGCCTGGATGAG
>JBMCMH010000012.1:0-34564 GCA_048614515.1 Alkalispirochaeta sp.
GTCCTTTTCTTAATTGATGCCGCGGCGCTACATGCCGCGGCGCTACATGCCGCGGAATTAAATGTCGTAGTAGAGCGCAAACTCATACGGATGCGGCCGCAGATCCAGGGCCATCGCTTCCGCTTCCCGCTTGTACTCAATCCACGTCTCCACCACGTCCGCGGTGAACACATCACCCTTCAGCAGGAACTCATGATCCTTCTCCAGCGCATCCAACGCCTCCCGGAGACTTCCCGGCGTCGTTGGTACCTGCGCAGCCTCTTCCGGGCTGAGGTCGTAGATGTTGCGGTCCAGCGGATCACCCGGATCGATCTTGTTCTGAATGCCGTCGATGGCAGCCATGAGCATCGCACTAAACCCGAGGTACGGATTGCTCGAGGGATCCGGACAGCGGAACTCAAACCGTTTGGCCTTCTCGCTGGTGGAGTACATCGGAATCCGCACCGCAGCACTGCGATTGCGGCTCGAGTATGCAAGGTTCACCGGCGCCTCGTAGCCCGGGACCAGTCGCTTGTAGCTGTTGGTGGTGGGGTTTGTGAACGCCAGGATCGCCGGCGCGTGCTTCAGCAAGCCGCCGATCGCATACAGCGCCGTCTGCGACAGACCGGCATAGCCGTCTCCAAAAAACTGGTTCTTGCCGTCTTTCCAGATAGACAGGTGGGTGTGCATACCGGAACCGTTGTCCATAAAGAGCGGCTTCGGCATAAAGGTCACCGTCTTTCCCGCCTGGCGCGCCACGTTCTTGACCACGTATTTGTACTTGGTCATGTTGTCCGCCATTTCCAAAAGCGGCGCAAATCGCATATCGATCTCACACTGCCCACCGGTGGCTACCTCGTGGTGGTGTGCTTCAACGGTAAGACCGATCTGCTCCATGAGCACTACCATTTCGGAGCGCAGGTCTTGCAGACTGTCGCTGGGAGGTACCGGAAAGTAGCCTTCTTTGTAGCGCGGCTTGTATCCCAGGTTGGGCCCTTCATCTCGGCCGGAGTTCCATCGGCCTTCCACGGAATCGACGAAGTAATACCCACTGTGCTCGTTCTGATCGTAGCGGATGTCGTCAAACACGAAGAATTCCGCTTCCGGCCCAATAAACGCCGTATCGCCGATGCCGGAACTCTTGAGATAGTTCTCCGCTTTTCGGGCAATATTGCGCGGATCCCGGGTGTAATCCTCACCGGTGATCGGATCCCCGATGTTACACGTCATTACCAGCGTTTTCACCGACATGAACGGGTCAATAAACGCGGTCTGCGCCTGCGGTTTCACGATCATGTCCGATTCGTTAATCGTCTGCCACCCGCGAATACTAGATCCGTCGAAACCCAGTCCATCGGTGAAACTATCTTCATCGATTTCGCTGACCGGCAGCGAGAAATGCTGCTGCATTCCCGGGAAATCCATGAAGCGGAGGTCAACGATTTTGACATCCTCTTTCTTGATCAGGTCGAGCACATCCTTAGGGCTCATATTACTCATCTTTCCTCCCTCTTGGTCCACTATTCTGTGGCCTCTCTGCTTGGTTGCTACATTTATGTGGGTCAAAATACAGAAGTTACCTGCGGGTGTAAACCCCTTTTCTGAAAAAAGACCACGAATCGGAATAAATCTCGGGCGTTATGTACAGGAACGAACGAGAAGAGGTAGAGTACTACATTTATGTAGGACTAATGAGAGGTACTTCGGTAGTGGCGGCGGAGGATAATGAGGTAGTCGATGAAGCTTCCCCACGCCAAGAGCACGCCCACCAGAAATGCTCCCAGGGTAACCCATGGCAGCCAAGGCATGAACCCGTGCAGGTTTTGCAGGCGCAAGTGCATGAGCATGAGCAGACCAAAGCCGGAACTTACCGCATACATGACGGCCTTCGTTTTGCCACCCTTCCGCGCGGCCAGCGCAACCCCATCGCGGATCATCATCATACGAACAAAGATGATTCCCACCTCGCGCCATAAGATGAGTGCAAACATCCACGCCGGCATGATCTCGAACACGGTGAATACCAGAAAGTACGTCAGCCGACTCACGACATCGGCGAACGGATCAAGGAGTTTACCCAGGTCGGAAACGATTCCCTGCGCGCGCGCTACGGCACCATCGAGCATGTCCGAAAGCTCAACCAACACAAAGATCGTCCACAGCAGGACGGTACTCAGAACCGCAAACTGCCCTGACGTCCAATACGGGAGAAAGGCAAACACAAAGAACAAGGGACTCAACACAAGGCGAAGACTGGTAAGTGCGTTGGCAATATTCACGTATTAAGCCTACGGTGCTGCCGACGTGCTGTCAACCGCGTTACTCACCCCGGTGCGGAGGAGTCGCTGCTCCAAGCGTGCGTAGCGCTCTTCCCGGAAGTAGCTGTATAACACCGAATATCCCCGTTTGAGCCGGCGGTCAATCATGCCACGGAGCGCTTTCTGGAGCTCCGCCTCAGTGTGGTATGTAAAGTGTTTTTCTTGGGTGAGAAAGAAGTCCCGACCGCTGGTCACCGACAGCGTGGGGTAACCGAACAAGTTTTGTTGCCGGTCCGTTATCGTCACGTAGAGAACGCTGTCGTCCGATTCTTTGCGGTAGAGCGAGACCATCATACGTTTCCTGTATCGGTTGGTCCGCAAGAATACTCAAGGGTATACACGCCGGACTGCAGATAGTGTGCGGAGCGAGCCGGCAGCTCCGCTTCCACCGTTCGTGAATCACGCCCGTCGGTCAGATTCGTGATCCTCGCCGGTGGTGCCACCAACGTCGTCCTGTGCTCACCGGTAGATAGAGAGATTTTTGAGATCCATTCGGAGGTCGGAAACCACCACAGCGGTGGTGCGTAGCGCTCAACGGTCACGACCATTCGTACGGTGTCCGTTGCGCTCGCCGTCCCGACGCGCAGCCACGCCCCAGTGGTCGCAGACTCGTTGGCGGCATCCGGCCCACCGGCGGCATCGAGCGCGAGGTCCACCGCAGGAAGTACGCGTACAACCATACGGTCATCATCCCCAAGCGGGGGGTCGATTCGGAGCAATACCACCGGGGGATCGTCATCGCGGGGCCGTTCGTTGGCGCGGACCACGAGGGTGGGAGCCTCACACCCGAGCTTCAAGTAGTCGGCTCCGTGGGGAAGCGACGTCCACGCGTCCCAGGCCGGCACGATCGGCACTACTATTACCAGGGCCACCACCGCCCGCGCCCACCCCCGGCTGAGGAGCACCATCCCCGTATAGAGGAGCGCAGCCGCGGAGAGCGCCACGGCCCACCGCCACCAGTTCACCACGAGGGACGCATCGATGAGCAATGCTCCTCCTACGCCTCCTAATGCGACAGTGAGCGCGGCAGGAATGCCCACGGCCCGCTGCCGCCGGGCACGGAGCGGATGACTATTGCGTTTTGGACGGCGAAGCGTGAGGATGAGAGCGATACCCAGCGCCGATCCCGACAGTGTCAGCAGTAGGAAGGGATCGGTCATCTCAGCTCCTAGAGGGAGTACAGTTCCCCGTACTTGTCGGTGAGGTACCGCAAGAAATGGCTGGGATCAAGATCGGTCCCGGTGATACCGCGTACCAGCCGACCGGCGGAGCGGACCTTTCCATGGGCATGGATGTTGGTACGGAGCCATTCCAATATCGGCTGCGTCCTGCCGGTGGCCACGTCGTCCCACATCGTCGGCATGTCCCGCTCCATGGTAGTGAGGAATTGTGCCGCATAGAGATTTCCCAACGCGTACGTGGGGAAATACCCGAAGGCACCAAAGGACCAGTGCACGTCCTGCAGGACTCCCTCAGCGTTGCGTGGCGGGACGATACCGAGGAGTTCCTTCATCTTGGCATTCCACGCCTCCGGGAGCTCGTCTACCGAGACTGAACCGTTGATGAGCTGCTGCTCCAGCTCAAACCGCAGGATAATGTGGAGGCTATATGTCACCTCGTCCGCTTCCACCCTAATCAAGGACGGACTCACTTTGTTGATCGCCCGATAGAACGATTCCACTGAGACCTCACCGAGCTGGCGAGAAAAGATCGCCTGAAGCTCCGGCATCCAGCGTTTCCAGAACGGCCGACTCCGGCCAATCATGTTCTCCCACATTCGGCTTTGGGATTCATGAATTCCGAGACTGGTTCCTTCCGCCAGAAGCGTACCGTGGAGCGCCTCTCCCACCCCTAGCTCGTAAAGGGCGTGGCCGGTTTCATGGATCGTAGAAAACAGTGATGAGGTGAGAAGCTCTTCATCGTACCGGGTGGTGATCCGGACATCGTGGGCACCGAGCGCTGTGGTAAACGGATGGGCACTGCGGTCCAGCCGTCCGCGATCGAGGTCATACCCCAGCGCGGTCATGACGCGACGGCTCACCTCTTCCTGCTGCTCCACGGGAAACCGCGTTTGGAGAAAGGAGTCATCCACCTGCGGGACATCGCGTATGCGTTGTACCAAGGCTACCAGTCCGTCCCGGAGTGTGGCAAAGACCCGGGTGACATCGGCGGTGGTCATATACGGCTCATACTGGTCCAGGAGCGCGTCGTAGCGCTCGCCGGAATGCCCCAGGGCATCAGCTGTTTCCCGGCTCAGGCCGATCAGCTTTTCCAGCCACGGTCGAAACTGCTGGTAATCGTCTTCTTTGCGGGCAGTGATCCACGCGTTCTGGCCACGACTTCCCGTCTCCGCAAGCTCTCGCACCAGCCGTGCCGGAAGGCGGGTGGACTGCTGAAACTGACGCCGCTTCTCGCGCAGAAACGCCGCGTCCACCTCTCCTAGCTTCTCTACGAGCGCAGCGGGCACGTCTCGCTCCGGGGCGCCGGGATCCACCCCGGCGGCGGCTAGGAGCTCCCCCACCTCCGGTGAGGTTTTCCGCTCGTGGGCCAGGCTTTGCAACAACGCTTGCTGCTGCGCTCGTTCTTCCACCGCCCGTTGCGGCATGTACGTTTCTTGATCCCAGCTGATGGCTGCGGCGACGTGCTCCAATAGAACCGTTTCCGCGTCGAGCTCCTTGAGCCGGGAAATCGGACCGGGAGCCGGTCCATCGCCGGAGGACCTCATATGAGCTCCTTGTTGTCGACTTTGTCGCGAACCATCTCTAGAAACGCATCTACCTGCATCGGATCAAGCCGCTCGCCCGTTCGCGTGCGCACGCTCACCTGGCCGGCGGTCTGTTCGTTTTCTCCCACCACCAACATGTACGGCACTTTTTCCGTTTGCGCGGTTCTGATTTTCGCGTTCATGCGATTATCGGAGACATCCGCCTCAAACCGATACCCGGCGTCGAACAGCTTGCGAGCGACATCTC
The DNA here is from genome assembly GCA_048614515.1 of Alkalispirochaeta sp. Classification (GTDB taxonomy): domain Bacteria; phylum Spirochaetota; class Spirochaetia; order DSM-27196; family Alkalispirochaetaceae; genus Alkalispirochaeta. The sequence continues at coordinate 5,270 of JBMCMH010000012.1, forward strand.
TGGCGTAGTCGTTAAACGCCGGGGCCACCGGCACCACAACACCTTGCACCGGCGCCAACCAGACGGGAAAGGCGCCACCATAGTGTTCAATGAGCACCCCAAAGAACCGCTCCAGCGATCCCAACAGCGCACGATGCACCATGTATGGCCGCTTTTCCTGCCCGTCCGTATCCACGAAAGTCATGTCAAACCGCTCCGGAAGGTTGAAGTCGAACTGTACGGTGGTCATCTGCCACTCGCGCCCCAGGGCATCTTGAACTTTTAGATCGATCTTGGGCCCGTAGAAGGCGCCACCGCCTTCGTCCATTTCGTATTCCATACCTTCCGCGTCCAGAGCGCTTCGGAGACTCTCCGTGGCGCGATCCCAGTCTTCCTGGGCTCCCACCGATTTTTCGGGCCGCGTGGAGAGGTACGCTTTGATTTTGTCAAACCCAAACGCGTGCCACATACGCATAGAAAACTGAAGAACTTCCAGAATTTCCGACTCCACCTGATCGGGGGTGCAGAAGATATGGGCGTCGTCCTGCGTGAATCCCCGGACCCGAAGCAAGCCATGGAGCACGCCGGAGCGCTCGTAGCGGTAGACGGTACCCAGCTCGCCCCACCGCAACGGCAGGTCCCGATAGCTGCGTTTTGCGGTCTGGTAGATCATGATATGGAAGGGACAGTTCATTGGTTTGGCGTAGTAGTCGGCGTTGTCCAGCTCCATGGGAGAGTACATGTTCTCCTTGTAGAATCCCAGGTGCCCGGACGTTTCCCAGAGCCAGCTCTTGCCCACGTGGGGCGTATATAACAGCTCGTAGCCGCCGGTGCGATGTTCAGCCCGCCAGAAATCCTCGATTGCTCCGCGGATACGAGCCCCCTTGGGGTGCCAATAGATGAGGCCGCTTCCGGCCTCCTCGTGGGTAGAAAACAGGTCCAGCTCACGGCCCAATTTGCGGTGATCGCGCTTCTCGATCTCCGCGAGCCAATTGAGGTGCTCTCGCAACTCTTTGGGCGTCTCCCATGCGGTGCCGTAGATGCGCTGCAGCATGGGGCGTTTTTCATCACCCCGCCAATACGCGCCGGCCACGTTGAGCAGCTTGAACGACTTGGGATGGATCTGCCCGGTGTCTTCCACGTGGGGGCCTTTGCAGAGATCCACAAACGTGTCCACCGTATAGGTGGACACCTCGACGTCTTCCGGGAGCTCGTCGATCAACTCCAATTTGAACGGCTGGTCATGAAACAGCTCCCGCGCCTTCTCTTTACCCACCACTTCTCGGGTGAGCGCGTGCTTGCCCTGGACGATCTCCCGCATCTTCGCTTCGATCTCCTCCAGATCTTCCGGCTTGAGACTGCGCGGCAGGTCAAAGTCGTAGTAAAACCCGTTTTCAATGGGCGGTCCGATCGCGATCTTCGCGTCCGGAAACATCTGCAAGACAGCCTCCGCCATAACATGAGCGGTGGTGTGACGAATACGGTACAGTCGGTCGTCTCGTGTCAGCGTGTCGGCCATAGGGATCCCTCCAATAAAAAAAACGCCACCGGACGGCGCTGACAAAGCACGCGCAAATAGTTCTGATCAGGTGGCAGGCATAGTAGGGGTACCACTGACCGAACCGGTTGTCAAGCAAGCGGCCCGGAGCACCACCAACGACCGGGGCTCGATCGTTATCGTTCCATGGGGGCCGATCGGGACCTCCCAACCAGGCTCCCGAAAATCGTGCGGCGGTTCCGCTGCGGTATCGATAATCTGCATCCACTGACGCATCTCAGTAACATCAGGGACGGTAAAGATGCGTTGGCGGTGACCGGAATTAAACGCAATAAAGAAATCGTCGTCGTCGCGGGCGCCGTGCACCCCCGCTTCAGTTCCATCGATGTAGACCGCCAAACAGCACGAGGCGGCGCTCCAGTCCAGCGGCCCTCCATTGGCATCAAACCACTGAATATCGGGGCGGAGATTCTGATTGTTGTCCCGGCCGGTATAGAACTCCGGCCGCGTAAACACGTGGTGGCTCTTGCGAAGATGGATGAGCATCCGGGCAAACCGGAAGATCTCCCCATACTCCACACCCAGGCGGTAGTCGTTCCAGCTTATCTCGTTGTCCTGACAGTAGGCGTTGTTGTTGCCCCGCTGGGTCCGACCAAACTCATCGCCGGAGAGGAGCATCGGAGTTCCCAGGGAGAGCAGGAGCGTGGCGAGAACGTTTTTCATCTGGCGCCGACGAGTTGCATCGATCTCGGCGTCATCGGTGTCACCTTCTACCCCGTGGTTGAAACTGAAATTTGCGTTGTGTCCGTCTCGATTTGCTTCTCCGTTGGCTTCGTTGTGCTTGCGGTTATAACTCACCAGGTCGCGCAGCGTAAATCCGTCGTGAGAGGTGACAAAATTGATACTATGGAACGGCTTGCGCCCGTTGCTGTCGTACAGGTCGGAACTACCGGCAAATCGGGTTGCCAACGCTCCCACGAGGCCGCGGTCGCCGCGCCAAAACCGGCGCACGTCGTCACGGTACCGATCATTCCACTCCGCCCAACGGCCCGGAAACGCTCCAACCTGGTACGCCCCGCCCGCGTCCCACGCCTCGGCAATGATCTTGGTGTCTACCAGTACCGGATCCTCGGCGATCCGCTCAATTATGGGAGCCCGTTCCAAGAGATTGCCTTGGTGGTCACGGCCAAGAATACTCCCCAGGTCAAACCGGAAACCGTCCACGTGCATCTCCACCACCCAATAATGCAAGGCATCGATGATGAAGCTTCGCATGATCGGATTATTGCAGTTGAGGGTGTTACCGGTTCCGGAGAAATTGCGGTAATAGCGGGGATTTTCGTCGAGCATGTAGTACGTAGTGTTGTCGATGCCGCGAAAACTCACGGTGGGCCCAAGTTCATTGCCTTCGCCGCTGTGATTAAAGACGACATCGAGGATTACCTCGATTCCGGCGGCGTGGAGCTCCCGTACCATCTCCTTAAACTCACGAACCTGCTCACCCAGGGATCCATCGGCGGCGTATCCCCCCTTGGGGGCAAAAAACGCCAGGGTGTTGTACCCCCAATAGTTGGTCAGGAGCTCCCCGGTAATCGGGTTGACGCGGTGGTATTCTCCGTCGTCAAACTCATGGATCGGCAACAATTCTAAACTGGTAATCCCCAGATCTTTGAGGTAGGGGATCATTTCAATTACCCCCCGATAGGTACCGGGGTGGGTAACGTTGGCACTGGGGTGTTGGGACAGGCCGCGCACGTGAGCTTCATAAATAATGCTCTCGCGCAACGGATAGTTGAGGGGGCGATCCCCCGCCCAATCGAAGGAGTCGTCCACCACGATGCACTTCGGCATGCCGGCGGCCCCTTCCTGCTCACGAAAGCTCATGTCACGCATCGGAGACTCCGGATGGTAGGCAAGTGCCTGGGAAAGATCCCACTGAAAGCTACCGGTGACCGCTCGCGCGTAGGGATCCAGCAGCGGGCGATTGGCGTTGAAGCGAAGCCCTTTCTCCGGCACAAACGGTCCGTCAACACGATACAGGTAGAGTGTCCCCGGCCCAATCCCGGAGAGTTCGATATGCCACACGTCGCCGGTGCGATGTCGCTCCGGATGGAGCTCAAACTCATGGCTCGGATACACCGCTTCGGGACTATCGTATAGCTGGAGCCACACTCGTTTTGCGTTGCGACTCACGAGCGCAAAATGAACGCGCCCGGCGAGGGCGGTCACCCCCAGGGGGTAGGCTTTTCCGGATGATACAGTCACGTACGATAGTTCCACTGGGTGGGCAGTATACTACGAAAGAAAGTCGCTGACCAACGCGAGGAACGCCTCCCGGTTCTCAACGTGGAGCCAGTGTCCCACGGCGGGAATCGTTTCCAGATGGGAATCGGGAAAATGGCGTTCGATTGCGCCGGTATCGCCGGGACGAATATAGGGAGAGTCTTCACCAGCGATAAACAACGCCGGCCCTTCGTAGCGCTCGTGGTGAAAGGGCCATGCCCGAATATCGTCGTAACTGTTCCGCAGCCCGTCTACATTGAGCTGCCATTGATAGGTTTCGGACGCTGCGTCGCGAACCAGGCTTTTGAGGAGAAACATCCGCACCGCCTTGGTGGGAATCTGCTCCGCCATAATGTGATCCGCGTCACTCCGCCGGTGGATACCGGCACGAGCCACCTGCTCCATGGCGGAAAATATCTGCTCGTGGCTGGGCGGGTATTCTCGGGGAGCGATATCCGCACTGATTAGCCGATCCGTGCGCGGCGGGTCGTGAAACGCCATCGCCATGGCGGCTTTCCCTCCCATGGAGTGACCAAGCAGCGCATATACCGGCGACTCGATTCCCAGCGTCTCGGCGAGGGCGTCCAGAGCGTTCCAGAGCTCCCGGGCAACGGCGTCAAACTTCATGTTTTCGATGTGCCGTGATCGGCCGTGGTTGGGCATATCCGGTACGAGGACGAGCCGGTCTTGGCTCAACGCCTCCGCGTGACTCCGCCAGTTGTCACCGGCGCCAAACAATCCGTGCAATATCAACAACGGCGGGGAAGTGGAGCGTTGGTACTCACGGTGAGGTTCTGCTCCCTGGAGGCCAAATACCCGCCAAAACAGCCCCCCCGCCTCAACTTCCCGAAAAGCGGCGCTCATCACTCCGCCTCCTGCGGACAAATCTCCGGAAGGCGCCCGACGCCGTCCACGACGTAGTGCGGGCGGTACGCAAACGTTTCAACATCGTCCGGAGCGGTGACGCCGGTGAGCACGAGAATCGTAGAGATCTCGGACTCGAGTCCGGCGATTACGTCGGTGTCCATGCGGTCACCAACGATCACCGACTCCTCCCGACGGCACTCAATCCGCCGTAAGGCCTGGCGCATCATGAGAGGGTTCGGCTTACCCACGAAGTACGGCGTCACCCCGGTCGCTAAAGCCACCGGCTGGATGAGGGCGCCGCAGGCGGGTACGATGCCGTGCTCCACCGGTCCCGTGAGATCGGGATTTGTGCCTATCAGTTTGGCTCCGTTGATTACCAGGTTGATCGCCTTTTCTATTTTTTCAAAGCTATAACTTCGGGACTCGCCAATAACCACATAGTCGGGATCTACGTCGTTCATCGTGTATCCGGCGTCATAGAGGGCATTAATGAGCCCCGCCTCTCCCACTACATACGCGCTCCCCCCGGGATTCTGCGATTGCAAAAACCCGGCGGTGGCCAGCGCACTGGTGTAGAAGTTCTCCAGGGGAACATCCACCCCCAGACGGCCGAGCTTGTCCTTCAACTCCCGCCGGCTGCGCTCACTGGAGTTGGTGAGGAACACAAATGCCTTGCCGGTGGCGTTGAGCCATGCCACAAACTCCCGCGCTCCGGGGAGCAGCTTGTTGCCGTGGTAGATCACCCCATCCATGTCGGAGATGATTCCCCGAACGTCCCGCAACCGCTCCTTGAGATCTCCAAACTGCGGGTGTACCAACCGTTCCGTACCGCTCATTTTCGCTTCCTCATCGTCGCTTCCTCACTCGAAATCTCCTCGCGTATCCGCACTTCCACTTCCTATCATACGAAAAAAGCCGCCGGAAATCCGGCGGCCAGTGCACACGAGCTGATCGTATATCCGCACACGATACCCGGGGGCGTTATCAGCGCGATTTTCGATTCTTCTTCTTGGCCCGCTTCTGGGCAACTTCTCGCTTGACCGCCTCAATATCGGCGGTCTGCGCCGCGGCGGCCTCAGATGCAGCTTCCGCCTTATCTGAAGAAATCTCTTTTCCTCGGCCGGCGGCGGCGCCCTTGTGATATTTCTCCACGTCCTTACGCTTCTTCCGCGCCTTCTCCGAGGTCTGCCACGTAAGAAGCACCGGCGACGCGACAAAAATCGAGGAGTAGGTACCAACCACCACGCCCACCATCAACTTCAGCGCGAAGAGCTGGATCTGACCAGTGGCGAACACAAAGATCGCAGCCACCGCTAAAAGGGTCGTAATGGACGTAATGAGTGTCCGGCTCAAGCTCTGCGTGATGCTGGTGTTGACGATTGACCGGAATGAGCTCTCCCGAAGGAGCCCTTCGTTTTCTCGGACTCGATCAAAAATGACGATCGTGTCGTTGAGCGAATACCCGATGATCGTGAGCACCGCGGCGATCGTAGCCGTGGATACCTCGAGCTGGAAGGTTCCGATAATCCCGAGCATCACCAGTACGTCATGAGCCAGGGCGGAAATTGACGCTACGGCATAGCCCAGCCGGAATCTGAACCACAGATATACCAGGATGAGGACCATGGCAAAGACGGTGAGCAGAATCGCCTGGCGCGTGAGATCCTGAGAGAACCGGGGTCCCACATAGCTTGTCTCGAGCTCTTCCACGGAGGACGGCGCAAACTCTTCCCGCAAGAGATCGAGCACGTCATTGGTGACCACCCGCTGGAAGTCCTCTTGCGTGCCGTCGTCACGAACGCGAATCACGAACTGGCCGTCTTCGGGCGCTCCCACCCGCTGTACGGTGGACCCGGGATACTCGTCCAGTACGTCCCGGACATCCTCAGGTTGCACCGATCCGGCCCCCTCGATGTCCACGGTGAGACTCAACCCCGCCTCGAAATCGATGCCTAAGTTAAATCCGCCTTGAGCGATCGTGCCGGCTATACCGCCTGCAATAATGAGGGCAGAGATGGTGAGCACCACTACCCGGATTTTCATGAAGTCGTAGACCCGTTTCATGCGTTCCTCCAGGCGATGCTAAGCTTGTTACGTTTGAGCACCTCAGTGCTGAACTCGAAGAACAGCCGCGTCACCACCAGCGCGGTAAACATCGAGGAGAGAATACCCACTGCGAGAGTCACCGCGAATCCTTGAACCGGTCCGGATCCGAGCTGGGATAGGAACAAGGCCGCAATAAAGGTCGTGATGTTCGCGTCCATAATGGTCCAAAACGCTTTCTGGAAACCGGCGCGCACCGATGCACGAGCGCCTTTGCCCAACCGATATTCTTCCTTAATGCGCTCGAAGATGATCACGTTGGCGTCCACCGCCATACCCACCGTCAGAATGATTCCGGCGATACTGGTGAGGGTGAGGGTCAAGTTAAACGCCGACAGTATTGATACGATGAAAAACAGATTGAGGATCAGCGCCACATCCGCCACCAATCCTGCTCCCTTGTAGTACAGCACCATGAAGAGAATGATCAATCCAAACCCATACGCGATCGATCGAAGTCCCACATCGATCGCAGTGGCCCCCAAGGATGCTCCCACCGCTTGCTGATTGACGATTTCAAGTTCCACAGGAAGCGCCGCAGTTCGCAGCACCAAGGCAATGTTCTGCGCCTCTTCTTCAGTGAATCCGGTGATTCGTACTTGCCCGGTGGGAATCTCTTCCTGAATGCGAGCGTAGGCGCGTACCGTATCGTCCATCACAATGGCGAGTGAGGTACCCACGTTGTCGCGCGTAAGCGCGGAAAACCGATCCGCCCCCTCTCCGTCCAGCACAAAGTTGACGGTGGGCCGATTGGTAAGTTGATCACGAGCGACCTGGGCGTCCTGAATGTGAGAGCCGTCCAAGCCGTACTCGCGAATGTCTTCATAAATAACGATCCAGTTTACCCGTTCATCGATCCCGTATTCATCACGAGAGACGTACTCCACGACCTCGGAACCGGCCGGCACGAAGTCGGGGATCCCGTCGATCTCGGGTGACCACCCGGGATTCTCGGACTGAAGATCGAGTAATTCCTCAGTGGCGTCGTTGTTCACGATACGGAAGTTCAGGCTTCCCCGGCCCATGAGGAACGAGTTGACCCTCTCCCGGTCGTTATCTCCAGGAATCTCGATCACAATGCGGTTGTTCTCCGTGGTCCGGATCTGCGGCTCCGTGACACCGAACCGATCGATGCGATTACGGATGATCTCTACGGCCAGTTCCACCGCCTCATCCATCTGCGCAGCCGACGGCTCTTCACCGAGGCGTTCTTCGAGGCTCTCCTGATCTGCTTCCAACGTGACGCTAATTCCCCCTGAAAGATCGAGTCCGAGCTGGACGATCCGCTCTTTCATCTCCTTCAGGTCGAGAATGTTTTGTCGGTAGTGCTCTTCCAGGGTCTCATACGCTTCCGCCTCACTGCGAAACGCACTCAGCACGGCGGTAGTAGTCCACGATTCGGGGACCTCTTCATCCAGTGCTTCGAGGTTCTCCGCGGCAACCTCGGTGAGAAATGAGTACTCCTCAGGGAGCTCCTCGTCTTCAGCGGCTCTGGAACGGAGATCGTCAAGGGCTGACCGAGCCTCGCTCCGCGCCCAGTCTCTAATTTCAATTCGCGAACTCTGGGCCAGCAGTTTCTGATCCTCCGGTACCATGAAGTACCAGCGAAGCGTCGGCAGAAACGCGCCGACGCCGAAAGCTACAAGCACCAGAATGATCAACAAACGTAGTCGTTTACTCATTCATGCAACTCCGGTGGGAGAATGGGATTGGTTATTTGGATTCAGCCTCGTCGGACGCGTCGGTGTCGTCGGACGATTCACCACTGTCCTTGGCAGACGCGTCCTTGGTCCCAGCCTTCTTATCCAGCACAGAATTTACTGCGCTCTTGGAGAACTGAATCTTCGTGTTGTCATCAACTTTCAAGACGACTACGTCGTCTTTCAACGAAAAGATGGTCCCTCGAATGCCACCGATCGTAGCAACTCGATCTCCCTTTTTGAGGTTCTGCAGCATCTGCTTGGTCTCTTTTTGACGCTTGTTCTGCGGACGGATAATGAGGAAGTAAAATATTGCGAATACAAGGCCAAAGGTTACCAGCGTGGGCGCCACGGAAGCGGGGCCACCTGCACCGCCAGCGCTCTCGGGGGCGCCCACCAGCAAGGGCAGGTCAAATATCATGTTCATGATCTATCGTCCTTTATAATCGGGTCTTACTGAAAGTTCTGCGTACGGTATCACGGGCACGATAGAGGGTCAAGTTGAGCGGAATCCGCCGATCAGGAGATCGCCTTAACTTGCGCTGTATCGTCGGGGACTGCAAAGACACCAAAGAGGCGTTTCAAATCGTCCACTGTGGAAACATCGATACCACTCGCCTCCCGGAACCGATCTACAAAACCGTCCAGGGCGTCATCATAGAGCGCCGCGCAGAACGCGTACCGATAGAGCCCCTCATCAAGAAGTTCCTGCGGTGATCGTTTGCCATAGCGCTTACGCGCCGTGCCGTCGACGATCGCCGTGTCGCCGTCAAATCCGATTGTGCATACGAAGTTTTCGCGTTTCATACTCGTGAGTGTACCCGAAAAAAACGGCGGAGCAGAGCCCCGCCGCTGTCGTAACATCGTTACTGGATGAAATCAAAGGACATCGGCGTCACATCAGCCGATTCCGCAGGACATCGGCGACTACATCATGCCGCCCATGCCTCCCATTCCGCCCATGCCACCCATTCCGTCCATACCACCGCCGCCGCCGGCGTTGTCTTCCTTCTCAGGAAGATCGGTAATGGCACATTCGGTAGTGAGCAGGAGACCGGCGATGGAGGCCGCGTTCTGAAGCGCGGAGCGCGTGACCATGGCGGGATCGATGATACCTTCTTGCACCATATTGACCCACTGCCCCGTGGCCGCGTCGTATCCAATGCCTTTCTTCTCTTTCTTAGCCCGGTCAACAATGATCGATCCATCGACGCCGGCGTTGATCGCGATCTGTCGCATCGGATCTTCCAGGGCGCGCTTCACAATCTTAAATCCAACCCGAATATCCTCGTCCTCTGCACTGAGGTCGACCTTGTCCAGCGCCGGAAGAATCTGGGTGAGCGCGGTTCCACCACCAGGCACGATACCTTCCTCAACGGCGGCACGAGTTGCACTGAGGGCATCTTCAACCCGGTGCTTCTTCTCCTTCAGTTCAACCTCGGTAGCAGCACCAACGTTGATCACGGCAACACCACCGGCGAGCTTGGCCAGGCGCTCCTGCAGCTTCTCCCGATCGTAGTCGCTGGTCGTCTCTTCAATCTGCGCCTTGATCTGCGCCGTGCGGTCCTTAATGTCTGCCTGCTTACCGGAACCGTTGATAATGGTGGTGTTTTCTTTGTCCACCTTCACCGACTGGGCGGTACCCAACTGGCTGATATCCATCGATTCCAGCTTGAGGCCCAGTTCTTCGCTGATTACCTGACCACCGGTGAGGATCGCGATATCCTCGAGCATCGCCTTGCGACGATCACCGAAACCGGGGGCCTTTACTGCGCAGGCGTTCAGGGTTCCGCGGATGTTGTTCACGACCAGCGTTGCCAGGGCCTCACCCTCGACATCCTCGGCGATGATGAGAATCGGCTTGCTCTGCTGGGCAACTTTCTCCAGGATCGGAAGCAGGTCCTTCATGTTGGAGATCTTCTTGTCATAGATCAGAATGAAGGGACTCTCAAGCTCGGCGACCATGTGCTCGCGATTGGTTGCGAAGTACGGCGACAGGTACCCGCGATCGAACTGCATTCCCTCCACGAAGTCGGTGGTGGTCTCCATCGTTTTGGATTCCTCAACGGTGATAACACCGTCTTTTCCGACCTTCTCCATGGCATCGGCGATCTCGTCACCGATCTCCTTGTCGTTGTTGGCCGAGATGGAGGCAACCTGCGCGATCTCGTTACGGTCCTTGATCGTCTTCGCCATCTTGCCGATCTCATCAACCGCTACATCTACCGCCCGATCGATACCGCGCTTGAGTCCCATGGGAGACAAGCCGGCGGCGACGCTCTTGAGACCCTCGCGGACGATGCCGTACGCCAAGACGGTGGCCGTGGTGGTTCCATCTCCGGCGACGTCGTTGGTCTTAGTGGCGACCTCTTTCAGGAGTTGGGCACCCATGTTCTCATAGGGATCTTCCAACTCGATTTCCTTGGCTACCGAAACGCCGTCCTTCGTGACGGTGGGGGCACCAAATTTCTTATCCAATAATACGTTGCGGCCTTTGGGCCCCAGCGTTACCTTGACGGCGCGAGAGAGTTTCTCTACGCCTCGAAGCAGAGAACGTCGTGCTTCCTCGTCAAACTTCAGTTGTTTCGCCATAACACTCCCTCTTTGGTTACGTGTGATAGTGTTGTATGATTAAGGTGTTGCGCTCTTAATTCGCGCGTGGAAAGATACAAACGATTGGCGGAATCATCAACTGATTTTTTCGCAATTTTGGCCCACTATAGCAAGGTCTCGATACGTAGCATGGTAATATTGTCTTCGCGAATCTCCACAATTGATGATCTTGATGAATTTATACGTGCCGCAGACGGGGTGTGGGACGAGCTCGGACACGACAGTACCATGCCCATTGTCCTTCATCCGGTGGGTCTACCGGCGTTTGTATCGCCCGACCGCCCCATCGCCGACGGTATCGCTCGCCTCCGGGAGGTGGCAGGGCGCACGGCGGTGCAGTTCTGGAATGGTGGTTACGCCGGGGCTCCGGGAACCCACCTTACTGCGGAAGAGATCTCCTGGGATCTCACTTGGGGCCGCACCAATCCGTGGGACACCGGATTCGCCCGGTGTGTGGCCGTCTCAACCACTACAGACTTTCCGGTGTTGCTCACGGAGGTGCAGGCGCACCAGTTGACTCAGAATCGGGAACCTCACCACGGAATGCTCTGTCTCGGATATGCGGGATACACTGGCGCACCCCCTCCCTCCGGCCCACACCGGCTCTGGTTTCACGGAGGAGGCCGCTGGAAGTGGCTCCGAAGCCACGTGGTACCGCTCACCCGGCCCTCACCGGAGCCATCTGATGCCCCCGTGGACTGTATCCACGTGGTGATACCGGCGGGGTCCCGGGGAGGGGGAGAGCTGATCCGCAGAGAGATTCGCGAACTCCCGTTCTCCGGCGGTGCGATCGATTCCGTGCTCAAGGACGCATCATCACCCCCACGTGGCACGTTTTTTCGCAGTGGGCTCGAGGACGGCGGATCGTGGTTGAGACCGTCAGCTGCCGCGGCGGTGGCCGACGCCCGTCGATCTCCGTCGGTTCCCCGCGACAAAACGGCGGCGGTGCTTCGCGCTGCCGCAGAGTGTTCACCTCCCCGGCAGCGCGTCTCACCGGGCGAACGCAAGGGAGATGTGTCTACGCATGATCCCTTCCGAAACCGGGAACTCCAGGGGGGTATCACGGGATCATTACGGCTGGATACGGACACGGTGGGAGTAACGTTTCTGGCGGGACGAGTTGCGGGGTTCACCCTGGGAGACGCGGCGCTGACGCCGGCGGTTCGAGCTCACGGATTTCGCCAGACCACCCAAACCACCCACTACCTTGAAACGGTGAGCGCAGCGTGGTTTACCGGTCTTCGCGTTCGGGGCGTTCATGAAGTTGCGGAGATCCAGGATACGGTTCGCATGGGCATTACCACCTTCGCAATGGAACGGCTCCCTGGGCTTGTTATGAATATTGCCACGCACCGGCTATCCGCGGCGATCGGCGAGGAACCCAGGCGTCGCGGGCTGTTGGAAGTCCCGATGATGGATCGTTCCGACGCGTCCGCACCGCGAACCGGCGCGATCCTTACCAGTTCCGGTCACATCCGAGAGATCTCCCTCATTCCCGATCTTGAGCAACCGATTGCGGACGCATCAAGCCCGATAGAATGGAGTGTCGGCGCCGTCGGGTTACGAATAGACCTATTGGAGGCATCGCTTTGGATTATTGCAGCGCACCCCGGTGTGGTTCTGCCGATCTCGTTCTCCTTGGGCGCGCGAGCGATCCCTGGAGGATTTCGGGTGAGCTGGTATCCGATCGGGTTCGAGCGCGCTCCCACATCCCTCGATCCTCGGTGTAATCGGTGGACCGTGAGCTACCGTATCCTGGCGGTCGAGCGGCATTCAGTATTTCCCGTGTCGCCCAGGGTGGAGCCGGACCTCTCGGAGGAGATCGACGGATTCACGTGTCAGGAGGGCGCGCCGACCCGGAGCGTGCCCACCACATAACGCGACTCGGTGCCGTGTGATGGGTCACGGATGAGCACGGCTCCGTCGTCGTCAATCCCCGTGAGGACGCCGAATACGGCCGGTTCCGATGGTCGCTCCAGGTGCACGTCCGCGCCCATCCAGAGGAGCCTCCGACGCACTGCGTCGCCCCAGTGAGAATCGTGAAGCGCTTCGGCAAGACACCGATCCAGGACGGACACCACCGTGTGGAGGCCCACCGGTGACGGTAGCGCGTGACTCACATCCCCCGGAGGGGCTGAACTCCGATCACCGCCCGCTCCCATGGGGATCGAGGGGGAGCCCATATTGAGACCGATCCCCACATAAAACCACCGGGGGTCGGCTTCCACCAAGATTCCGCAGACTTTGCGATCATTCATGTAGATATCGTTGGGCCATTTGATTCCCACTCCCGCCACGTCGAACGACTCCAGTGTGCGCGATACCGCAATACCCGCCCGAAGCGCGAGGGACGCGGGGTTACGATCGCCGGGATCCCACCGGCCGGTACGACGGATCGCGAGGGTCGTCAACACGGAGTCCCCCGGCGAATCCCACCAGGGCGCACCCCGTCGACCGCGGCCGGCCCGCTGCCGGCCGGTGCGCACTCGCAGGGCATCAACCAATTCTGAACGGGATGTCTGCTGGGCGGTGAGTTGTCGCGCCCAGTCCATGGTCGATCCCACGGCGGGCAGAAACCATTCGTGCCAGGGCGTAGGGTGCTTCGTCGGTGGAATTGTCCTCATCGTACCGCTCGCCTACGTATCATCGGTCCGTGGCTCCCACACCACCTGACCACTGACTTTGTCTAACCGGAAGCGAACACTAGTGAGCGTCTGGTCAACGACGTAGGTGCTGCGACAAATCTGAACCCGCACACCCGGATACACCGGCCCGTCAATCTCTACCTGTGCATCCTCATTGGCGTCGAGCGCTCCCGCCACGTCTCCCATTTCGATTGCCAGCCGGTTTCGGCGGTCCTCGAGCTGGTGCAGAATTTCGAGTTGCCGATCACTGGGGTCATCTCCCGAAACAGCCGTCAGCCGTTGCAGCCGCAGCGTGACCGCCTGGTGTTTCTCCGTGATGAGCCGCAGTTTGCGCTCAGCAATAAAATCTATTCCGGTGCGCACCGTGGTTGGAACGGATGCCTGATTGCCTAACGCGTGCGCCCGAACTCCGTTCACGGTGGTAACGACTCCACCGACAACCCGCCCCGTCTTTCCGGTGGCGAGACGGTCTTGGCACCCGATGTGGCTCTGATAGGCGTAGCTATTGAGGAAGACCGAGGACTTACTCTCGATGAAACAGGTACTGGCAAATCGGGCTTGCACTTTGCCACCACATCGCAGCAATGCTTTGCCGCGCCCAATGACGCCGGCGGTGGAGGTAAAATCGCCGCGACAATACACTTCGGATACGTCTACAGTGACGGTGGAGGAGATGGAACGCCCCGCCCAGATGTGGAATCCATCCTTCACTTCCCCCCGCAACACGACGTCGCCGGGAAACTCGATGCTTCCCGTCTCGAACCCGACCGCCCCGCTAATCTCGAGTTGGTCTTGAATGTGGAAGGCATTGTCACGAATCTGCACTTGTCCGCCGATTTCGGCGATCACCTGATCATCGACGAGGCGGGTGTGATCACCGGGCTGGAGCGGCGACACCTGTTCCGTCCCGAACGGTACCTCCGCGCCCGTCACGGTCACGCCGGGTACTCCCGCTTTCTCAGGAATCTGCCGGGCCACAACCTCCCCTTGATGCACGACCGGAAGCAAGGTAACGTTTTTGTATTCGGCTCGCTCGTCATTGCCCCAACTGGGCATACTCTTATCCACAGCTACAACTAACTCGTAGTAGGAGGGACGGGCGGACTGGGGCGGGGTTCCCCGAGCCACAACCACCTCCTCCCGAATACGCCGCTCCGTGTTCACCGAAAACACGGCTTCGCCGATCGCATCGTCATCAATTCCGTAGACAACGTCCCGCGATTCCAAGAGTGTATACACTATATCCGGCTCTAAGAGCCGTCCGGATCCCATCGGAGGCAGAAAGGTAGCGGTAACCGCCATCCCCTCTTCGCCGACCGAGATCTCCACAAACCCGTCCCGATCCATGGTGCTCCCTCGTCCATGAGTGTAACGATGATTCGAATTCACCACAAACCATCGTATCCCGTGTTGAAACTCTGAGGATGATGACGTAACTTTATGCCGCAACCAGGCATAATTATTCATCTGAACGAGGATACGTAGTGCGAGAACGACAGAAGCGCTTGAAGGCGATCAAGCGGATCATCCGCGAAGAGCGGATCGACAATCAAGAGGTTCTGCTCCGAAGTCTGGAGCGGGAGGGGTTTCACGTAACCCAAGCAACCCTCTCCCGAGACCTCAAGCTCCTGAAGGTAGGCAAGCAGGCAGTGGGGACCGACGGGTACTTCTATAGCCTTCCCAGTGAGGAAATCCGCCGGGAGCAGGAACGGAACTTCGCGTTGGATTTTTCCCGGGGATATGTGTCTCTGGACTTTACCGGGCCCTTGGCGGTGGTGCGCACCTTGAATGGCCACGCCGACAGCGTGGCGATCGCGATCGACAATCTCAATATCGATGCGGTCATGGGGACGGTTGCCGGCGACGACACCGTGTTTGTAGCATTGCGGGAGGATATTTCTCGGGAAGATTTTCTCTCGACCCTTCGCGCCCGGGTTCCGGAGTTTGACGACTGATGCGAGCAACTGTACTCGGAGCATCCGGCTATGGCGGGATGCTCCTCCTGCGAATACTAGCCCACCACCCGCATGTCGCGCGGGTTACCGCCGCCGCCCGAACCACCGCCGGTATGGCTGTGGACGAGGCGGACCCCGGTCTCCCCCACTTCCTGGTGCGCTCCGGCTCAATAGACCGGACCGTCCTCACTCCGGAAGCGGCGCTCAGCGACCCGGGGGATGTGGTGTTCTCAGCGTTGCCGCACGGCGCCTCAGCCCAGGTATGTGCGCCGGTGCTGGGATCCGTTCCCGTGATCGACTTGTCGGCTGATTTCCGATTCTCCGACGCCACGCGTTTCGAGACCGCCTACGGTACCCCGCCGCCGGCACCGGAATACCAGAATCGGTCGGTGTACGGATTGTGTGAATGGCACAGACATCACGTGCGGGAGGCCGCAGTCGTTGCAAACCCCGGTTGCTACCCCACCGCGTCGCTCCTTCCGGTGCTTCCGGCGGCGGCGGCGGGACTCATTAACGGCGCGTTGGTCATAAATGCGATCAGCGGAACCTCCGGAGGCGGACGCACTCCGAAGCAGAACCTACTGTTTGCCGAACGGAACGAAAACGCTAACGCCTATGGAGTGGGCACCCAGCACCGTCACCGGGCGGAAATTGTGGAACAACTGGCAGGCGCACAGGCGCCCGGCGGCACTGATCCGGTGGTCCTATTCAATCCGCACCTGGCCCCGATCAAGCAGGGGATGGCGGTGACCACGGTGCTCCCAACCCCCCGCCCGGCGGCGGTGGTTGAGGCGCTTCAGGAGCAGTATCACGGGGAGCCGTTTGTAGAACTGATTGGGGAGGCTACTCCCGAGACGCGCCACGTCCGCGGAAGCAATCGCATCCGCATTGGATGGCGGGTGGAACAGGAACACGTTATCCTCCTTTCGGTCATCGACAACCTCTGGAAGGGCGCATCGGGTCAGGCGGTACAGAACATGAATATCCGTTTCGGATTTCCCGAGACGGCCGGCCTCGACGGCGGGATGGAATTATGAGTGATGCGACGCACCTCCCTGCCGGCGCGAGCCTCTCATCGCCGGACGAGGCTCGTCCGCTTATCGTGAAAATCGGTGGGACGGTTGCCGCCGATACCGAATGCACCGCGCTGCTCATCGAAGAACTCACGACGCTGGGGCGTCCGACGGTCCTCGTTCACGGCGGGGGCAAAACGGTGAGCTCCATGAGTACCACACTGGGAATGGAGCCGGAGTTCCGGGACGGAATTAGAATTACCACCCCGGAAGAGATGGAGGTGGTGGACATGGTGCTTGCCGGGCGCGTCAACACGGAATTGGTGCGGCTGGCGCATCGGCGCGCCGTACCTGCCGTCGGCTTAACCGGTGCGGACGGAGAATTGCTCGTGGGCCGCCTCCTCGTCCCGGAAGATCTCACCCCCTCAGATACGTCTACGCGTACCGCGCGACCGCATCAAGTCAATCCCACGGTGCTCCGGGTGGTTTTGGCAGCTGGATATCTTCCGATCGTGGCTACCGTAGGAACCGGGGAGGATGGGTACGCGGTGAACATTAACGCCGACGAAGCGGCACAGGCGATCGCAGAGCGAATGCCGGGGGCCACCCTGTGTTACCTGTCCGATATTCCCGGCGTCCTGAACGGGGACGGGTCGGTAATCCATACGGTTCCCCCCGAAACGGTGGAGTCGCTCATATCCTCGGGAATCGCCCGGGATGGAATGGCGGCCAAGCTTCGATCCTGTGCGGCGGCGGTTAACGCCGGCGTCCCGGAGGTGATGATTGGCCGATACCTCCAACAAGGCGACCTTCGAGCTCTTGTCACAGGCGGTGTGGGAACCACGATTCGCACGGCGCACGCACCCGACTAAGGAGAAGTACATGTCCGCGCACGCAATGACTCACGATACGCCGTTTGCCCGGAACTACGCCCGAACGGTCCCCCTCCTCTCTCATGGGAAGGGAGTCTGGATATGGGACGCGTCGGGCAATCGCTATCTCGACTTCGGTTCCGGCATCGCAGTAAACGCTCTGGGCTATGGAGACCGTCGACTCGCCCGGACGGTGGCCCGCCAAATGAAGCGGCTCGTCCATGTGTCCAACCTGTACGCCACGGAGCCCGGCATCGCCCTGGCTAATCGCCTGTTGGAGTTGGCAACTGCCGTGGGCCGCGAGGCGTTCACGGCGGTCCACTTCGGCAACAGCGGAGCAGAGGCCAACGAGTCCGCCATAAAGTATGCGCGCCTCTATGCCCAGGCGCGGCGGGGAGTCGGCCATCACCGGATCATTTCGCTCTCCGACGGATTCCATGGGCGGACGATGGGCGCACTGTCGGCGACTCCCAACGAGGCGTACCGGCGTAAATTTGAGCCGTTGCTCCCGGGGTTCGAGACCGTTCCGTTTGATGATCCCCAGGCGCTGCGTGACTCGGTGGACGATACGGTCGCCGGAATTATGGTGGAGGTTGTTCAGGGCGAGGGCGGACTGCGCGTGCTGTCCCCAGGGATGGTTGACGCGCTGCACGATGTGTCCGAGCGTCACGATGTTCTCATCATCGCGGATGAAATTCAGACCGGACTGGGCCGAACGGGCACACTCTTTGGTTCCACCGCTGCGGGATTGCACCCCGACGTGATCTGCCTGTCCAAACCGTTGGCGGGAGGGCTCCCGATGTCCGCTACCCTCATCCCCGATCGGGTAAACCGGGAGCTCAACCCCGGAGACCACGGCACCACCTTCGGCGGCGGTCCGGCAACGTCCGCGGCGGCACTCTACGTGCTCGATCGAATTACCGCCGACGGCTTTCTCGATACCGTGATAGATCGTGCCGAACAACTGGACGAACGGCTCACCGAAATCCAACGCCGGTTTGATTTTGTAACCGAACTCCGGGGACGGGGGCTCCTGCGCGGGCTGCGCATAGATCTCGGCCCCGACCAAGAAACGCTGTTTCCGGAGTTTGTACCGGCCGCCCGGGATCAGGGACTTCTGATCCTGCGGTCCGGAAAAGATGTGGTGAGGATCGCCCCGCCCCTGGTGATTTCACGAAACGAACTGGATGAAGGCGCACAGCGCCTTTCGCAGACACTACAATCGATTCATACGAGGAGAAGTTCATGATCGAAAAGACATCTCAGATACGTAAGATCTGCCTCGCCTACTCCGGCGGTCTGGATACTTCAATTATCATTCCGTGGCTCAAGGAGCAGTATCCCGGTGCGGAGGTCGTGGGGATATGTACCAACGTGGGCCAAGATGAGGACTGGGACACCATGGAAGAGAAGGCGCTCAAATCGGGAGCGTCAAAACTGATCATCCGCGATGTTCGTGAAGAGTTTGCCCGGGACTACCTCTATCCGATGTTGCGCTCCGGCGCCATTTACGAGGGTAAGTACCTCCTGGGTACCTCCATCGCACGGCCGTTGCAGGCCAAGCACCAGGTCGAGGTGGCGCTCCAGGAAGGGGCGGACGCGCTCGCGCACGGGTGCACCGGCAAAGGAAACGATCAGGTCCGCTTCGAACTGACGTACAAAGCACTGGCGCCGCAACTCCATGTTATCGCCCCCTGGCGACTGTGGGATATTCGCAGTAGGGAGGACGCGATTGAGTACGCTCAGAAGAACAACATTCCCATCGGAAATATCTCAAAGAAAAATATTTACTCCCGGGACTGGAACATCTGGCATATGAGTCATGAGGGGGGTGATCTTGAGAACCCTTGGAACCGGCCGCAGGACGATATGTTCCAACTCAGCACCTCTCCAAAGGACGCCCCGGACCGCGAGACGGAAATCGTTATCGATTTTGAGAAGGGGGTTCCGGTCGGGATACAGGGTGAGCGAAAAAGCCCGTTGGAACTGCTTGAATATCTGAATAAGATCGGCGGAGAAAACGGAATTGGCCGGGCGGATCTCGTGGAAACCCGGCTGGTGGGAATGAAAAGCCGCGGCGTATACGAAACCCCGGCGGGCACGATTCTTCACCGGGCGCTTCGAGAGCTGGAAATGATCACGATGGATTTCGATACTTTGGCAGTCAAGAACCAGTTGGCCCTGCGGTACGCGGAGTTGGTATACGCCGGAAAGTGGTTTACCCATTTCCGGGAGAGTCTGGATGCGTACATGCAGACCGCCTCGCAATACGTCACCGGATCGGTTCGGGTGGTACTGTACAAAGGAAACATCATCATCGCCGGCCGCACATCCAATTATTCGTTGTATATCGAAGACCTGGCGAGTTTTGGGGAGTCCAGCTACGACCACGCCGACGCCACGGGCTTTATCAACCTCTATGGGCTGGCCACCGGCGTCCAGTCGATCGTCCATCGCAATCCTGATCTGGACGAGGGGCCGGCACACCAGATGCGCGAGATGGCGGGATTTTCAGAGAGGTAAGGTCCCGGCCGGCGTCCTCTACTCCCTGGTGTACACCAGGGAGTAGGTGAGCGGCTCCTGGGCCGTGACCGCGTCCACCAAGGGCGTGACAAACTGCACGGTTCCATTCCGGGATTCGCCGCCACGAATTTGAACGACCGATCCGCTGGGATCGATCGCGGTTATCACCCGGCTTTCGCGGAAGATGGTATCCATCGATCGGTCCTCAGCGTATTCCTCAAACGCCCAGCCTAAGTAGTCGCGATACTCAGCAGGGCCCATCTCATCATCGGCGGGGAGGAGCGCCTCTGCCACAAAGGGATCGATTCCGGCGATCTTTCCAATTTGTTCCAACGCAGCACGATCGATGGCCGCCGCTAGCCGCAAGAACGATTCGGTCCGCTCAAACCGAATAAAGCGGTGCGCCGCGCGTTCCTGTACCTGGAGCAGGTGCTCCAGTGATTCAAAGCCGACCTCTACCCGGAGGTCCCGCGGACCGTCAGGTTCAATGTGGTTTACCGTGACGCCGGGCTGGGCCTGCAGCGAGGCGCGAATTACCTCAACGTCAAATAGGGAGGTCTCGTCATCGCCGCCCATTCCTCTGGATAGATCCGTGAGATATGCGGCAAAGACCGGATCGATTGACACGTGTACCTCGGCATCACCGGAGCCGTTTTCGTCGAGCGTAATGGTCTGCGTGGCGCTACAGGAACCTAGGAACACGAGTGCAACGACAACGATGGCTCCGCGCAGGAGTGGCATACGCATAAGAGTATCGCGTTCGCCGTCCCGCGTCAAAGAGACGGGTGATATTGCTCCGCTTCCCGCTCCAACCGCGCCGCCTCCTCCGCTCGTCCCCGTTTCCGCGCCCCGGTGGCGTATATCCGGAGTTTATGGGCCAGCATGTGCTGAGCGTGATGGTGTCGGTCGGGCAGACCGCGCCGAAGAAAATACCGTTGGGTCACGAGGTCCCGCAGCGCCGTGATCCGAAACGCCTCGATCTGGCCGTATTTCTCGGAGAGTTGCTCCCATGGACCGGCGCGTTTTTCGGTGAACGGGCGCTCCACGAAGCAGATTTCCTCGGTCGCCAGCACCCGTAACCAGAACTCATAGTCCTCGGCGACCTCCAAGTCCTCCCGAAATCCCCGGACCTGGTCAAACAACGGGCGATCCATCATGACGGTAGACGGTCCAACGATGCACTTCTGGAGGGCGTCCTGAAAGATATCGCCCCGTCGGCGATGCCGTTGTTTGCGTTGCGACACGGTACGGTCACCCCGGAGCCACACCTCCCTGGTATGGGAGATTCTGCACTGTGCGGCCCCGTGGAGGGGAAGTTGCGCCAGGAGTTTGCCCGGATACCACCGATCGTCGGAATCCAGAAAGGCAAGCACCTCTCCGTGGGATGCCTCAACGCCCCGGTTCCGGACCGCCCCCGGAAACCCGTGGTGCGGCAGGGAACGCAGAGAGAGCCGCCCGCCTGCCGATCGATACGGGCGCGCGTACTGCTCAACGGCGTCCCGCGTACCATCGGAACTCCCATCATCCACCACCACCAATTCCATCTCCCACTCCGCCGGGAGCTCCTGGGAGACCACCGACTCGATTGCGGCGATCACCAGACGCGTTCGGTTATAGGTGGGAATGATTACCGACAAAACGCGAGCACGATTCATCATCAGTCCTCGCCCAGGTCGTGTGGGCGGAGCAGGTATTCCACCACCATCTGAACCGCTTCGTTGCGAATATCGGGTTCCTCCCGAAAGAGCACGTGCCCGCCCCCAGGAACGAGGCGATATTGTGCGTCAGGCAGGGCCTGCTGCAGAAAGCGGCGATTGTATCGCCACGCCACCACCGTATCGGCGGTACCCTGCAGGATCAACAGGGGCCTATGAACCTCATCAAACCGGCGCGCGCGTCGGTTCCATTCCACCTGCCGGTCAAACCAGGACAGCGGCATCTGTTGAACTCCCAGAGGGTCGTCATAGCCGGTGGAGACGCTGTCGACCACGGGACGACTCAGAAAACGCCCCACCCGGGCAAGGCGATAGAACCGACTCCGCACGAGGGGCGCTACAAACACGACTCCTTCAAAGGGATCACGGTATCTTCGAATAAACTCGTAGAGTGTGGTAGCCCCGGTACTATGCCCAACGGCATGCCAGGGCGTCGGCACGTGGCCGGCCACTGCCCGCGTAACCGAATCGAAGAACGCGCCGTAGTCGGCGAAATCATCAATCGCACCGCGCGGGCCATCGGACAGGGCGTGCCCCGGAAGTTCCGGTGCGACGACCACGAAGTCCTGCTCCAATAATCGCCGGATGAGCGCCGAATGCTGCAGCGGATGGGCCAAGTATCCGTGCACGACGTAGACCGTTCCCCGGGCATCGTCTCGGTCTGCAGGCCACCAGATGTGGACCGCCATCTCACCATACGTGGAATTGATGGTACCGGTATCATGATGCACCCCCGCTACTCCCTCACGCGCGCGCGAATAGTAGCGGCGAATGGTTGGTGTATCGGAGGGCCCGTCAAACGCCAGCGGCTGCAGTTCATCCCGCATCCGCCGATAAATGGGATACTCCTCTCCATGGAGGTCGGACGCCGACGCGCACGCCACCACAGCCACCAGAATCGCGGTGAGCACACAGAATAGAAGCGTTCGCCGGGCTATACCACCGGCGCGAGCCGTCAACATATTCATTCCCCCACCACCAATCGCTAAATGTGCAGCGTCTCAGTGATGGAAAACTCCAGCACGGCCCGGGGAGGTCGTCCCACAAACAGCTCCCGTGCATCAAGCCCAAAACTGAGTCGTCCCTGAAATCCGCGCGTAAAGTCTGGAAACGCGATGAGATCAGCGCCCAATCCCACGGACACGTCGTCGGCACCGATCGCCCGATCTACTTTGCGCGCTACCGCAACGTCCACAAACGGGACGATATGGATGTCCGTGACACGCTCCCAGTCGATCGCCAGGATCGAGAGCTGGGTATTCACCGCAGCAATGGTGGCCCCGAAGACGCGGTTGTTCGCTACGCCGCGGACGATGCCACCCTGGGACAGCTTGTCCCCATCAAAGGCGTGCGACACGCGGCCCCGTATTCCCGGGCTGATACGTGGCAGCGGGAGCCAGTGGTGCGAGTAGGACAAGCCCACGTTCGCCTGCCAATCTCGCTGCTCAGGATCGTAGGAGATTCCGTTGGATATCGATGCCGACCAGCCACGCCGCAGGTTATTCACCCAATCGATTCCACCAGTTCCCAGACCGTGGCTAAACCCGGCCGCGGCTCGGTCCGACGGCAACGATTGGGGCGTTTCATTGACGATCGTCTCATATCCGTAGGCAAGACTCACGTTGGGTGATATGGAATACCGCAGCCACTCATTCACCCGAAACGAGGTTGAAAGGCCCAATCGTGTGGAATAGCCGCTGTATGCAAGCTCCACGTCTCCATCCGGGCGGGCCTGCTCAAACGTCTCAAACTCTTGATCAAATGAAAAGTTCCACTGCCGTCCCAGAAGGCGCACTCGGCGCCAGTCAAGTCGCACATCCCATCCAAACGGTGTGGTCCAATTGCGGGAGTAATACCCCACACTAACACCAAAATCCGTCAGAGATCCGAGGATGTTGTCCCAATAGAGCACAGCGAACGGATTGTGACCGCTGTTGGAATCGTAGCGATAGAACGGAATCGGCAGCAACGTCCATCCGTCATTTACGTGATACACCACCTGCACCGGCGTCGGTTCGTCGGATGCCAGGGGCTCCGCCGCTTCCGGAATCGACCACACCACGGTAATCTCATCAAAAACGCGCCGGTTCATCAGGTCTTGGCGCGCCCGGAGGAGCATCGCTTCCAGCTCCTCAACCGTTTCCGCCCCGGCCCCCTGCTCGAGCCCGGATGCGATGAGCAACGGACCGGGACGGCTCGTTCCATCGACTTCAAAGCGTATCTGCTCGAGAACGAATGGTCCCGGGGGAGCCAGTGCCGGGCCTTGGATCGGTTCTAACACCGCTGCTGGTGACGGGTCACCGGAGGTATCCTGGGCCACGACGCCGGCGTTTCCCGCGAGGAAGAGCATACCGATCCACAGCACCGCCACGATACGTTGTATTGTACTCACTCGTGTCAACCTACCGCAAAACGCCCTACCTGCCTACAACGCCTTCGCCGGATGATCACGGCGCGGCGAGCGCATGTGGATGGCGCCGGGCGCTCCCGGGTCACCACATGCTCTTGTGACCACCCGGCGTGGTCACTATACTGCTCCCCATGAGAATTATGCTCCGATTGGTGCTCCTGCTGGCGATACTCTCGCTCACTTCCTGCATTTCTATGATCCACCGCTCGGTGGATCGCGACGACCTTTCCGGTGTTCGCAATGAAGTTGAGGCGGGAGTTCCCGTGGAGTCCACCGACTACCGCGACAAGACGCCGCTCCTCATGGCAGCCGAACAAGGCCGCATGGACATCGTCCGGTACCTCGTGGAAGAGGCGGAAGCTGACGTCAATGCCACTACTCCCGAGTCTCGCGGGGAAATCACTCCTCTCCGATACGCAATCACCAATGAAGACTACGAGATGGTGCGCTACCTCGTCCGCAATGGGGCCGATGTGAACCAGGCAAACCGCGCCGGCTGGACCCCCATTATGACGGCGGCCCGAACCGGCAATCGGGAGATACTGGGCTTCCTTCTCGACGAGGGGGCGGACCTTCACGCGCGGACTGAAGACGGGACCACCCCGGTGCGAGTAGCGAGTAACCATGGCTGGACGGACATCGTGGTGTGGATGACGATGCTGTTGGAGGAAGGTGAATCGTAAGGGACCGCGCGCGGCACTCCGACCGCCCGATCATCCCGATGACGCGGGCATGTGGTGGAGCCCGCCACCGTTGGTAAGATTCGTGCGTCCCGAGCGGTGCAACCGTACCAGCGCCTGTCCACTGCGATTACCGGTGTTGCAGTAGAGGATCACCGGATTTCCATCCTCACCCAGCTCATGGGTGCGATCAACGATCTCATCCAAGGGAATGTTTATCGCGCCCTCCACGTGACCCGCGGCAAACTCAGCCGGCGTCCGAACGTCCACAACCAGCGCTCCCTCATCGATAAGCTGCTGGAGTCGCGCGGTAGATGCGATACCGGCGGCGCCGAACAGCCTCATCCGCAACAGACCAAACCCAATGAGCACAACGGCGATGACTATGATAATCGTATTGTTGTCCATCGCTTCTGAGTATATACACAAATGCTCGGATCGATACACCGCGTCCGACCGCTCATCGTCGCCGGGTCCAGGTTAAACATAGGGCGTCCTGGTACATCCCGCCACGCCGCTCACCCCCGGTAGGGCGCGCCCCCCCCAAAAAAAAGGACCCGCCCTCGGCTCACGACCAGGGGGCGGTTGGTCGATACACCTTAGACGGGTCAGCACAAGAGGAGGATCCTAAGTCATTTCACCAAACCGATAATCAGATTGGTATCGTTGCGACGGACGCGAAAGACCACTTCGTCTCCGTCGGCGTCATTCAACGCGCGGTAAAACTCGGCGAGCGTACTCACCTCTTCACTATTGACGCGGGTGATTATGTCCCCGCTCTTCAAACCCGCCGTGGCGGCCGGTGATCCTGATGCGACCTGTCCAATGATCAGATCGCCCCCACGACTGGAGAGGTCCAGGTTCTCCCGGATCTGTTCCGTCGCCTCTACCACTGACATTCCCGGCCATAGATCGGCGGAGTTTAGTTCTTCATTTGCCGAAGGCCGAACGCCCAGATTAACGGTGAGCGTCCTCGTTCGGCCGTCGCGGCGCACCCTGAATCGGGTCCGCGTGTCTGGTTCCATATCGGCGACCGCCCGTAACAGGTCGTCGCTATCCTCGATCGGAATAGTATCGACCCGAGTAATGATGTCGCCGGGCTCTACACCTGCCTCAGCAGCGGGAGAGTTCTCATACACGTTGTATACAAAGGCCCCACCGTTGGACTCACCCAGAGAGTCTGACGGACTAGACGGGGGGTTGGCCATATTCACCCCGAGCCAACCGTATTCTACGCGACCGCCGGCGATGAACTGATCGATAGCCCGTCGAGCGTTATTGATGGGGATGGCAAATCCGAGACCAATACTTCCACCGGACTGCGAGGCGATCCAGGTGTTCATACCGATCACCTCACCCTGGAGATTGACCAGCGGCCCACCGGAATTTCCGCGATTGATCGCCGCGTCCGTCTGGATGTAATCGGTGAGAATCGGCATTCCCTGCCGACTGGGTCCCTGCCGCTCCACGGCGCTCACCATTCCGCTGGTTACCGTCGACTCAAATCCCAGGGGATTCCCAACCGCCAAAACGATATCGCCCACCTGGACGTCATCAGAGTCTCCCAGTTCCGCAATGGGGATATCGTCATCGGTCTCAAAAACCAGCAACGCCAAGTCGCGGTTAGGATCAGCGCCGACCACCGTGGCGTCATATTCTCGATCATCATGCAACCGGATATTCACTTCGTCGGCGTTGCCGGCCACGTGATTATTGGTGAGCACGTATACCTGAGACCCCTCGCGCCGGACCAGTATACCGGAACCAATCCCACGCTGGTCAAACTCCCTCGTCTCCGGTTGTCCGTTTTCCGAATCCGGCCGTCCAAAGAAAAACTCCAGGGGCGACGGCATCTGACGAGTTTGGCGCGATACCCGCCGCACGGTGTCAACTTCCACAACTACCGGCAGCACCTCTTGAGATACCCGTCGGAGCGTGTTTTGGTACGCTTGGACAAATTCCATTTCGCGATCGGCGCTGGATTCTTGCGCCATAACAGGAACTGAAACGGTGCTCAGCAGCGCCACCACCATGATACACGCGCGGACAATTGATGGTGTGCGGGTGTAGGTTGCGTTCATACGTCTCCTCTCCTTCCGGTACGAGGTAGAGGATGCCGTTCTCACCTTTCCACACGCTTTCAATCCCATTACAGTTTTGACATGTACAAATTGGTATTCTTTGTCCCCAGGGACCACGCGGAAGAGGTGAAGACGGCGATCTTTGAAACCGGAGCTGGACGTTACGAGAAATACGATTCCTGCAGCTGGCAAACGGAAGGATTAGGGCAGTTCCGTCCGACCGCCGGCAGTAACCCGTTCATCGGATCAATCGGTGAAACTGAGCGCGTACCGGAGTACCGGGTGGAAATCCTCTGCCGAAACGAGGTGGTCCGCCCGGCGATTGAGGTGCTCCTCGCCGCCCACCCCTATGAAGAGGTGGCGTACGAGATCTATGAAGTGTGGCAACAGCCGAATCTCCCCGCGGGCATACCGTGACGTCCGCGGGACGGTACCTCCCCGCGTAGCGCTCATGCACGAGGGGGAGGTCGGCCGGCGCTCCGCTCTGGGTTAGCGCTGCTGAACGGGCGTTATCGTCTTGTCCATATCGCCCACGTACAGCGCCTTCGGTCGGAATATGCGCTGTTCGTTCTCGCGTTGCTCCAGAATATGAGCCAGCCATCCGGATGCCCGAGCCGCGGCAAAAATTGGAGTAAACAGGTTGGCCGGAATGCCCAGGAGCCGATACACCGCGCCGGAAAAGAAATCGACATTGGGATAGATCGGCTTACCCTTCTCTTCCATGATATTTCGGAACGTGTGCTCCACCGTCTTGAGCGTCTTGTGGTAGGTCCAGTCCTGGTTCTTCTCTGAGAGCTGCTCCAGAAAGCCTTCCATTACGATCGCCCGGGGATCCTTGGCGCGGTACACGCGGTGCCCCATACCCATAACCTTTTCTTTACGGGCTAGTTTATCTTTCACAAACTGCTCGGCGTTCTCGGGATTCCCAATGCGGTCCACCATTTCAATAACGCGTTCGTTGGCGCCACCGTGGAGGCTGCCATACAGCGCACCGATCGCGGCGGAGATACTTGAGTAACAGGTGCTTTGCGTACTAGCCACCACCCGGGCGGTGAACGTACTGGCGTTGAAGCTGTGCTCAGCATGGAGGACGAGACACTTGTCCATGATCTCGCCTTCGTCCGCATCCGGTTCCGTGCCGTGGAGCATATACAGGAAGTTAGCTCCATGGCTCAGGTCATCCCGAGGCGGAACGTACTCCAAGCCACTGCGAAATCGGTGCAATGCGGCGATCACGCTGGAGATCTGTGCGACCTGGTGCAGCGTATCACGGCAATTGCAGTGGGGTCCGTGGTGAATCTTATGGGTCACATACCCGGAGAGGTAACTGATCACCGACTGCAGCAATTCCATCGCGTGGGAATCAGCGGGAAAATTACGAATCATGTCCAGCACTTCCGGTCGGAGGTGCCGTCCCTGGCGCATCCGTCGCCGGAAATCGTTCAATTGATCCTCAGTGGGCAGGTCTCCGTTGAGCAGGAGATACGTGACCTCTTCAAAGTCCGACTGCTCCACGAGCTGATCAATGGGGTATCCCAGGTAGTATAGCGCTCCCTGGTCACCGTCAATTTTGCAGATACGACTTTCGGCGGCGATCACGCCATCCAACCCTTTCGGATATTGTTGTTCGGTACTCATGCTGATCTTGCTCCTTTCAGTTTTTCGCGTGAATCATCCGGCCGTCCACACCGAGGGCCGCCTCTTTTACCACTTCCGTTAACGTCGGATGTGAGTGCACGGTGCGGGCGATATCTTCGGCACTCCCGCCAAATTCCATAACAGACACGATCTCCGCCAGCACATCACTAGCCCACGGGCCGACGATATGCGCCCCGAGTACTCGATCGGTTGTCGCATCTGCCAGAATCTTTACAAACCCACCGGTGGAATCCATTGCCAAGGCACGGCCGTTTGCTGCAAACGGAAACACTCCGCTGCGGTACTCGACCTTGTCCTCTTTGAGTTGGTCCTCCGTGCGACCAACGGAGGCGGCCTCCGGCCATGTATAAATCACATTCGGTATCGTATCATAATTTACGTGGCCCGGCGTTCCCGCAATTCGTTCCGCCGCCGCGATTCCCTCATCTTCCGCCTTGTGCGCCAGCATGGGCCCGTGAACAATGTCACCGATCGCGTATACCCCGTCCACCGACGTGGCAAAGTGGTCATTCACCGCAATGCGGGGGCCGTCCATTTTGAGGCCCAATGCATCGAGATTGGCACCGTCCAGGTATGGTCGACGTCCCACCGCTACCAGGACTTTGTCCGCCGTAAACTCCAGTTGAGTTCCGGACGTGTCGGTGGCGGTGAGGGTGGCGGTGCCGCGCTTTACCGAGACCCCGGTAACTTTGGTCTCCA
>JBMCMH010000013.1:0-34444 GCA_048614515.1 Alkalispirochaeta sp.
GGCGATAGTTTGCGTCTCATGTCTACAGGTTAGCGCAAACTACCCTAAGAAAACATGTCGCGCTACAGGAGTTTCGCGTGGAGCTCCTACCCGCCGCTACCCCAACGCCAAAAAAAACGGTGGTCGGCATGAAGCCAACCACCGCTTTTCTTCGGGCTGGTCGGCCGCTTGCGCGGCCTGCTCGCCCTACGCGCGTACCCGCGGCACGCGCCGACACCATGCTACCTCGGGCTGGGCGGATTGGTCTCCAGTCGCCGACATCCTGTCGGCTCCCTCCGACCCGCCTCCGCTGCTAAACCGGCATCCTGCCGGTCTGCGCTCCAGGTATTCGCGCCGCAGCTTCGTTTCAAATCCGCCCCAACGCCAAAAAAAGCGGCGCCCGGCATGAAGCCGACCACCGCTTTTCTTCGGGCTGGTCGGCCGCTTGCGCGGCCTGCTCGCCCATGCTACCTCGGGCTGGTCGGCCGCTTGCGCGGCCTGCTCGCCCTAGGCGCGTACCCGCCGCACGCGCCAACACCATGCTACCTCGGGCTGGGCGGATTGGTCTCCAGTCGCCGACATCCTGTCGGCTCCCTCCGACCCGCCTCCGCTGCTAAACCGGCATCCTGCCGGTCTGCGCTCCAGGTATTCGCGCCGCAGCTTCGTTTCAAATCCGCCCCAACGCCAAAAAAAGCGGCGCCCGGCATGAAGCCGACCACCGCTTTTCTTCGGGCTGGGCGGATTTGAACCGCCGACCCCTTGTCCCCCAGACAAGTACGCTAAACCCCTGCGCTACAGCCCGAATCGGCGCCAAGAATAGCACCGTCGTTGAGGACGTGTCAATTGTTGAAATGGCGCGGTGGAGCTCAAGTTTGCTGCGAATCGTGAGGAAAGAAATGCGCTCGATGCTGCAGGGATGGAAAAAGGTGCCGGCAAAAGTGGCCGGTAGCCAACCGGCTACCGGCCGAGGATGTATGGAATCACCAGCATACAGGGCAGGGCCACTACCGTGCTGATTGTTCCCAAAATCAATCCGCCCGGGCGACCTCGGCACTGGCAACTAAACGGACGCCCAGACCGCGCCAATCGTCCAACACGACGTCACCCACGTGAACGGGTGCTTCAACCTCGATCTTTCGAGATTCGGCAGCAAGATCAAGAAGCAAGCCTTTCGGCATGGGCTCCGGGGTCCACACGGGCACCATGGGACTGGTGCCATGCTTTACCCGCACACTCGTGGGAAGTACGCGGCGGGGATCCTTTATCTCTTGCTCAACGTATTCTTTCCCAAGTTTACACTTGTTCCCACTAATATTCAGAATTTCATCGTCCGGTCCCAGCATTGTCTGTACTTCACAGCCCTGAGGACACCGCAAACAGATGTCGGTTCTCGTTCGGTAATCGCCTTGTTTTTCTTCGCTCATTATGCTCGTTCCTTTACGAAATGTTTGCTACCAGCTCATTGGTTTCTGTGGCCTTGAGCTTCTCGATATCCCGGGATTTGAGCTTGCGAATGATCATCTCCGCCGGCCGGGCGTATTGTTCGCGGAAGCTCATAACCTCTTGAGAGTCTGAATCGAGCTCAACCTTGACCATTCGTTCAAGGAGCGAATTGGGTCGCATACTGAGGTATACGTCTCGGTCTCCCAGATCATCTATAAAGATCTGCTGAGGAATAATGCTCCCCACATTGGCCCCGGGTTTAATGCGAATCACTCGCGATCCCTCATGTCGATGCTTCTCCTGCGAGGCGGCGTACTGCGCTGCACTGCGACCAGCTACCTCGCCCGCTTTACTCACGTAATCAACCAGATCGTAAATGGCGGTAACATTTCCCGCGGCGAATATGCCCGGTACGTTGGTGGCCATATCCGAATCAACAATAGGGCCATTCGTCCGGTTGTCAATCTGAACCCCCGCTTTCCGGGACAGCTCATTCTCAGGGATAAGTCCGACGGACAAGATCAGGGTGTCGCACTTAATGAACTCTTCCGTTCCATGGACATGCTCAAGGTTTTCGTCGACTTTTACCGTCTCGATTCCTTCTACCCGCCGCTCGCCGTAGATCCTGTTTACCGTGGTGCTAAGATGAAGCGGAATGTTGTAATCTTGCAAACACTGCACGTAGTTCCGGCGGAGACCGGTGAGAAAAGGAAGGAGTTCCATGACTCCCAGAACCTTGGCTCCCTCGATCGTAAGTCGCCGGGCCATAATCATCCCGATGTCGCCGCTGCCGAGGACCACGATTTCATTGCCGGGCATGTACCCTTCAATGTTAACCAGGCGCTGTGCGGTCCCGGCGGTGTAGATTCCGGCGGCCCGGGTGCCGGGCAGGCGAATTTGGGCTCGCGTTCGCTCTCGACAACCCATGGCCAGCACAATGGCTCGCGGACGAAAATGCTGATAGCCGTACTCGCTACTCATGGTATAGATATCCAGTTCCGGAGTCATGTCGACCACCATCGTATCCAACATGATATCCACCGGGAGCTCTCTCAACTGAGTCTCGTAGCGGTGGGCGTACTGCGGCCCGGGAAGGTCATCACCAAAGTTGATGGCGCCGAACCCGTTGTGGATGCATTGCGGGAGGATCCCGCCGAGCGAATCATTGCGCTCGATCACAAGAACCTTGCCCTGGTTTTCGTTGTACGCTTCGATGGCAGCGGAGATTCCCGCCGGCCCACCACCAATCACGATGACGTCGTAATCCGTATTCACGTCCATTACACTACTTCCTCTTTAGTTTGCCGATACAGGAATACTGATCCCGGTCCCTTCTTGGTGATCTCGGTCATGGACATGCCCAGTTCCCGAGCCAGTATTTCCATGGTTCGGGGGTAGTCAAAGCTCCCCTGGCACCGACCAGTTCCGAGCCACGTCCTCCGCTTTATCGAATCATATGTTTTAGCCGGAATCGGTGAGTGAATCGCGTCCAGGATCTCGCCCTCCGTTACTTCCTCACAGCGACAGACGATCCGTCCGTACGCGGGATTTGCTTTGATGATCTCCGCCCGCTGCTCGTGGTTCATTTCCTTGAATCGAGGGATCCGGTGGCGTTTGGGGTTCCAGTCTGCTTTCTCCGTGAGGGCTACACCCTCGCCCCGGAGGAGCTCGCCCACGTATTCTCCAATGGCCGGAGCGGAGGCGTAGCCTGGAGACTCGATTCCTGCCAGATTGATGAGTCCCTTTACCGTCTTGGAGACTTCGATCAAGAAATCCTTGCCATGACCATCGGGCTTATAGTTGCCGGTAGCGCGCAAGCCCGCGAAGGTGGCGATGACGCCCCGCGGCGAGACCATCGGCACGAGTTTCTTGGCGCCTTCAAGAATCTCATGCATGCCTGATTCAGTAACTGAGTGGTCTTCTTTATTACCGATTATGTCACTGTTGGGGCCGATCATCGTGTTTCCGTGGGTCGTAGTCGTTACTAAAATTCCCTTGCCTTTTTCGCTCGGCATCGGAAACAGCACATTGTTGACGCGAAACGTGGACTCATCAAACACGAAATACTCGCCGCGGCGGGCGGTGATCTCAAAGTCCGGGTGGTCCCCCACCATGTGCAGAATCTCGTCCGAGTGAACTCCCGCGGCGTTAATGAACCATGACGCTGCGAAGGTGCCTTGGCTCGTCTCAACCGCTTTGAGTGCGCCATCCTCGACCACGGCCCCGCGAACCTCGGTGTCGAGAAAGAACTCAACCCCGTTGGTGGCGGCATTCTCAGCGGCTCCCAGGACTCCTTGAAAGGCGTCAACCACTCCGGCGGTGGGCGTACTCAGTGCGCCGGTCACATCGGGGCTCAAGTGCGGCTCCATCTCCAGGACTTGTTCGCGACTCAAGATCTCGAGGCCCTTAACCCCGTTCTTCTGCCCTTGCTCCAGCAGGGGATACAATCCATCCTGCTCTTCCGCGCCGACCGCGACGATCAGTGCTCCGGTATTGTCTAACGGTATTTCCAGGTCAGGAGCGATCTGGTACCACAGTTCATTGCCTCGAACGTTCATCTTGGCCTTCATCGTTCCCGGTTCCGGATCGTGCCCTGAGTGGACGATAGCGCTGTTGGACGTGCTCTGGCCCATACCGATATCTACTTCTTTTTCCAGTACGGCTACGGAGAGCTGGTACTTGGAAAGCTCACGCGCGACCATGGATCCGACGATTCCGGCCCCAATGATCACTACGTCGTACGTTTGCTTGTTCACGACGTCACCTCAACTTCTTTGTAGGGATTGGTTATCTCTTTTTCAGGGTAGACCCGGTCTGAACGTCTGTCAATGAAAAAGTTACAAAAGTTCACGTGGCCGCCGCAGGCGGTGTTTGGTGGGGGTACAGAGGCTACAAGTGACGAGAACATATCTCTAACTATCCATACTACAATAAGATATCGGCAAGTTTCCTTGGTACGGACGTTTGAAAAAGTTTTTGTTGACGGCTGTTCAGATGAGGTGTAGCATTTTTCCAACGGTGGTTACAAACGTCAGTCGGCGTTGTACCCCCGTAACAAATCCCTATTTTGTTTGGAGGCACACATGGATTTCACTCCAATGGCAATGTACCTTGCCGAGGTCGTCGGAACGATGACACTGGTTCTGCTCGGTGATGGCGTTGTCGCAAACGTTGTTCTGAATAAGAACAAAGGTAACTCGAGCGGCTGGATCGTTATCACCACTGGTTGGGGACTCGCAGTTGCGATGGCCGTGTACGCGACCGGATGGATTTCCGGCGCACACATCAACCCGGCGGTTACGATCGGGCTCGCTTCGATCGGTCAGTTTGAGTGGGCGCTGGTTCCCGGTTACATCGTAGCTCAGATGGTTGGTGCGTTTATCGGTGCCGTTCTGGTGTACATCACCTACAAACAGCACTTTGATGCCACTGAGGACGCGGGTGCAAAACTGGCAGTGTTCTCTACCGGCCCGGAAATCCGGAATACCGGCTGGAACATGGTGACTGAGATCGTCGGTACGGCAATGCTTCTCTTCGGTATTCTTGGTATCGGCCACACCATGGGCGGCGCTCAGGGTCTGGTAGAAACCGTAGATGCAGGAATGGGCCCCTTCGTTACCGGTTTTCTGATCTTCTCCATCGGTCTGTCTCTCGGTGGACCTACCGGGTATGCGATCAACCCTGCTCGTGACCTCGGACCTCGTATTGCACACGCGGTGCTTCCGATCAAAGGGAAAGGCGACAGTGATTGGGGATACGCCATGGTGCCGGTTGTTGGGCCGATCATCGGTGGTGTTCTCGGTTCGTTCCTGTGGGTCTTTGTCCAGAACCTGTAAATGATTGGGTAGGGCGTACACAGCCCTCTCATCCGACCGGTGCCGGGGAGAACGGAGAATCTGATCTCCCTCGGCATCTGCCGGCTCTGCGAGGTGGACGTACCCGCCACAACCTAAATCTGATTTCCAAATAGAATCAGAAACCAAAAGCAAAAGTGGAGGTCGAAAGACTATGGCTAAGAAGTATGTGATGGCATTTGACGCTGGTACTACCAGTAGCCGAGCAATCCTGTTTGATCACGACGGTGAGATCGTCTCAGTTGCGCAGCAAGAGTTCCCGCAGATCTACCCCAAGCCGGGCTGGGTAGAGCATGATCCGATGGAAATCTGGGGATCCCAGAGTGGTGTCGCCCGCCAGGTAATCGAGAGAGCCGGTGCGAAGCCTGCCGACGTTGCCGGGATTGGTATCACCAACCAGCGGGAGACCGCGATTGTGTGGGAGAAGAGCACGGGCAAACCGATCATGAACGGTATCGTCTGGCAGGACCGTCGCACCGCCGGGATCTGTGATCAGATGAAGGCCGACGGGTTTGAGGATTACGTCCGAGAGAACACCGGTCTCGTTATTGACGCGTATTTCTCCGGAACCAAAGTGAAGTGGATGCTGGACAATGTCCCCGGTGCCCGTGAGAAAGCCGACAAAGGCGAGTTGCTGTTTGGAACGGTCGACACGTGGCTGATCTGGAAACTCACCGGTGGAAAGGTGCACGTCACCGACTACTCCAACGCTTCGCGGACACTGATGTTTAACATCAAGACGCTGCAGTGGGACGAGAAGCTCCTGAAAGAGCTGGGTGTGCCGAAATCGATGCTTCCGGAAGTGAAGCCTTCCAGTGAAATCTACGGCCACACCGATGAGAAGACCTTTGGTGGCGAGAAGATTCCCGTGGCAGCAGCGATTGGTGACCAGCAAGGCGCGCTCTTTGGTCAGGCGTGTTTTGAAGTTGGTATGGCTAAGAACACCTACGGCACCGGCTCCTTCGTTCTGATGAACACCGGAACTGAGCGTATTGCGTCTAAGACCGGACTGCTTACCACGATCGCGTGGGGTCTCGATGGTAAGGTAGAGTACGCGCTCGAAGGTGCCATTTTCGTCACCGGTGCTGCAGTGCAGTGGTTGCGCGATGAGCTGAAGATCGTCGCCGACGCCGCGGATACCAACTATTTCGCCAGCAAAGTGGAAGACACCAACGGCGTGTACATGGTACCGGCCTTCGTCGGTCTTGGTGCTCCGTACTGGGATCAGTACGCTCGTGCGGCGATCGTCGGAATTACCCGTGGGGCCAACCGCGATCACATCGTCCGGGCAACCCTGGAGTCGATCGCGTACCAGACGCGCGACGTTGTAGACTGCATGGAAAAAGACTCCGGCATCCAAGGCAAAGAGCTCAAGGTTGACGGTGGCGCTTCTATGAACGACTTCCTGATGCAGTTCCAGGCGGATGTGCTCGGCGTTCCGGTCATGCGACCGAAGATCGTTGAAACAACTGCCCGCGGTTCGGCGTTCCTCGCCGGTCTTGCGACCGGATTCTGGGGTAACAAGAGCGAGTTGGTAAATGCGTTTGAACTGGAGCGCAAATTTGAGCCAACCTTTGACAAGGCCAAGCGCGAAGCTCTGTACAAGGGCTGGCAGAAGGCCGTCAAGAAGGCGATGGACTGGGAAGACCGATAGGTCGCGACCCGTCTATACAGTAGGCGACCATGAAGAAAGCCCCCGGCGTGTGCGCATGCCGGGGGCTTTCGCGTGTCTGTGGCTCACCCCTCTCGTGGGAAGGGACGCCGCGGGAGCCCTCCGTGGGGCGCGGTCCGGGTGTCCGGCGCGTCGGATATGAACCGTGGCGAGGTGAGGGTGCCGTTAGCGGCGCCCGATGAGGTGTTCCAAGCGATCCTGCGTGAGTTCGATATACAACGGCCTGCCGTGCGGACATCGTGGCTCTGACAGCGCCAGGGTGCGTTCCGCCAGTTCGAGAGCGGTGATCCCATCAAGGTAGTCTCCCGCTTTGAGGGCCGCCTTGCACGCCATCTCAGCGATGAACGTGCGGTCCAGAGCGTCATGAAGCCCACCGAGTTCCAGAATCGTTTCGATCAGGTCTTCCGAGTTTTCCCGGTATTCGCCGGGCATAGCAGTGACCTGCCACCTACCCACGGCAACCCGTTGGAGTACGATCCCGATCTCTTGGTATTCAGCGCGGTGCCGCTGGAGAAGCTGATCTTGGTCCGCGGACACCTCGAACTCATCCGGTACCAATAGCTGCTGAGAGGTGCGCGCGGCGGTGAAGCGGTCGTAGAGGAGTCGCTCATGGGCAGCGTGCTGATCAATAATCCAGGCGGTTCCACCCCGTTCTACGATAAGAAATGTCCCAAAGAGTGTTCCCCGATACACCAGCTGATCGGGGGTGGGGACCGCCCGGGTGTGGTGATCGAAATGTGCCTTGGTACGCCGCGCGGTGTCGCGAGGCGTCACCGGGCCGGCGCTGAGAGCGCCCGAGGGATGTGACCGGCCGGTGGTGCCCGCCCTGGGGCCGGTTAACGGGCCATGCCCGGCTGAGCGGGTCTCCAGGTCGATGGGGGACGGGTGCTGGAGCGGTTCAGTTGGACTCCCGCCAAGGGCTTCTCCAGTGTGTTGTGGCCACAGATTGCCCTCGAACGTGACCGACTGGACCGTCCACGAGCGAAGAAACGAGCGCAATAATTCAACGATTCGGTGGTGCAGTTCGCCCCCGTTGCGCAGGCGGACCTCTCGTTTGGCCGGGTGAATGTTAAAATCAACCAGAGCGGGGTCGATATCGATGAGCACCGCTGCCGCTGGAAACAGACCGCCGTGCTGCACATCTTGGTAGGCGTACTCCACCGCTTGTACCAGCTTATATTCCCAGACACGGCGGCGATTCACAAAGATTTGAATCATCTTTCGGTCTCGCCGGACGATGGAGGGTTCGGCAGCGATTATCTGAAGCGAGAACCCCTCAGCGCTTCCGGACAGTTGATACAGGCTTTCCCGAGGTACTTTGGGTCCATACACCGCTGCCACGCGTTCCAATTGCGATTGGGGCCCCAGAATCTGGGGGGATCCGGTACCGCTGGAATGGGAGAATTGTACATCGGGAAAGGGCAACGCTTTATCAAGAATAACGTTGCGAATGGCCTGGGTTTCCGCCTGCGGGCGCGAGAGAAAACGTCGCCGGGCGGGGAGATTAGCAAACAAGCGGCGGACTTCCACCGTGGTTCCCGGAGTGGGAGGCGCCGGTTTGATTCCCTCCAGCTCCCCGTGTCGTACCGTCAGAATCCGGCCGACGGAGGACTCCCGTTCGGCTGATCGCATCGTCAACTCGCTCACGGCGGAGACGCTGGCCAGCGCTTCTCCGCGAAATCCGAGACTACGACTTGCTTCCAGATCTTCGATATTTCTGATCTTACTGGTGGCGTGCGGCTGCCAGCACAGCTCGAGATCCGCCGCACTCATGCCGCGGCCGTCGTCATGTACCCGGATGAGTTCGGACCCACCTTCCGTCCAGGAAATGTCAATCGTTCCTGCTCCGGCGTCCAGGCTGTTATCCACCAGCTCCCGGACAACCGATGCGGGACGTTCAATAACTTCACCGGCCGCTATCCGCCGGGAGACTTCCGGTGGCAGCAGTGCCACCGGATTGGGACTATCCATGCCCCGTACTAGAACCCGATCTGCGTTTGAATTGCAACCGTGGGAGCCATGCGCGGTTGTCCGTTGTCATCGTAGACGATATCTCCCTCCTCATCGCGCACGGTAGCGGTGGTGACCTGTGCCACAATGCGAACGACATCGTTAAACGGATACGCCGCATACGCATTGAGCGTAGTGTCGGCATCAAAGAGCGTAGCATCCTGGTAGTCTCCCCAATTAGCTACCGTTGCGGCGAAATGGGTCCGCCGGTACGTGAGTCCCGTTTCGATGCCGAACGGCAATAACCCATCTCGAAGTTCCACTGAGAACATAAACTCATCCTGGTCGCTGCCCTGCCACGTACCCTCGTCCGTAACTTCCCACGGCCAGAAATATCCTGCCGAGATATACATGGCACCCAGCAATGTGGCTCCCGCTTCGCCGGCAACTCCCATCGTGCGGAGATCGTACTGGTCTGCCTCGGTGTTCGCCAGGTATCTGAGCGTCTCCTCGGCGTAGGTGCCGCGGAGTCGATCGTAGCTCGGACCGTAAAATCCGGGACGAAAGATTCCGTCGAAAGTCCGATACTCCA
The DNA here is from genome assembly GCA_048614515.1 of Alkalispirochaeta sp. Lineage (GTDB taxonomy): Bacteria > Spirochaetota > Spirochaetia > DSM-27196 > Alkalispirochaetaceae > Alkalispirochaeta. The sequence goes on from JBMCMH010000013.1 coordinate 9,491, forward strand.
CACGATAATCCAAAAAGGTGACGTTTCCCCGCGCCCCGGCGGTCCATCCGAAGTTTCTCAGCTCGCCGGAGGAGAAATCAACCAAAGCGTCCGTCTTGAGTCCACTCGCAATCGCCTCACCGGTACCGTCGCCGTCGGCATCATAGGTAGCGTCTTCTCGAAGGTACGGAATGAGCCCGCCGCCCTCCGCGAATCCCGCTAATGAGAAGATCTCCCGGGTGACGATGGGAACTTCCAGGTCCATTCCGACGTTGAGAAACAGGGGATCCGCCGTTTGGACGTCGGACACCAGCGCCTGATTTCCTGGAGCGATATCGGTAATCGCGCTGAGCCCTACTGCCGCCGAGGTAACCGGCATGGCCGGGCGGAAATACATTCGGCCCGCGTAGATCTCCGGGGCGGCCAGATCATTAACAACCGTTTCCAATCCCCAGCGATTAAGATCGAATCCCAGGTTGAAGCCGATGCGCCGGACCGTGGGGAAGTCGCTGTCATTCGCGTAGTTGCGCATGAGCAATCCCTGGCCCACGGTCAAGTTTGAGAGGTTTCCCGTCTTGACGTAGAATCCGTCCCCGCGCTCACCAAACTCCAGTGACTTGATCTTGAGCGCCACGTCGGTGGCCAGGTCTCCCAGCGCTTCCAGCGGTTCATTGGACCAATCCTGGTCCGATCCAAACGACCATTCGTTATTGCCCTCCGGTCGGTACCAATCTCCCGCGTCGAAAAGGTTCTCGCGATAGGTGATGGGAAGATACATCTCCAGCGACAGCCGTCCCACCGACAGCCGTGGTTGAAATACCGCCTGTGCCCACGTTTCTTCGTTGATTGTGACCGACCCCACCTGCAACCCCGAGATGCGGGCGAGGGTCTCAAACATCCGATCACCTACGCCGGCGGCATCATCTTCCGGTTCCTCACTCACTTCCGGTACCGCTTCGGTTGGTACGTCCGTCGGTTCCGGCTCGTCCGTATCCTCCGGCTCCTCTTCCGGAGCAGGAACGTCGGCAGGATCGAGCGCGACAAATTCGAGTCCCTCCCGCCGGTTCGATACGTCCGACTCGCTCATGATCTCCGGCTGAAATTCATCATCAAACACATTGGCCCGCTCACCGGCCCCCAGGGAGATGGTATCCCCGGTGAGACCTGACTCAAACTCAACCTCTCCCGAAAAGACGAACAGCTCCTCTTCACCGGTCCGTCCGTCCGCACCGGCGTCGGCACCGTCCTGCTCGCCTTCATCGTCCGGTGGGAGGACGCTCAAGCCAAAATCGGTTCCCCGGACACCGGCCACAGCGGTGGGAGTCCGAATTGAATACCGACTCGCTTCGCCCCGAACAAGGCGGGAGGCGACCATGCGCATCCGGCCCCGCTCCATGGCGAACGCGTTCTCCTCGGCGTCGTCCCGACCCTGAAGACCCTCCACCACAAAGCGGGTTTGCGGGGCGATCCGGAGGATACTGCCGTTGGGGTCCAGCCGGATCTCCGCGGCGGTGTCCCCGGTGATGAGTTGATCTCCCGGATTGAGGGCGATCCCAATATAAAAATTGACGTCGAAGTTGTCGGCATCGCGAATTTGCAGCTCCGACTCATCATCGAAATACTCTAGGATCGCCACCGGGTCGGATTGTGCGAACGCCGCGGTCGCCACCGCAACCAAGATGGATACCAGTATTCTGCGTTTCATCATCGGTCTCCTTAGAATGTGATCGCCGTCTCGAGCCCGGAGGAAACGACCCACTCGTCACCGTCGGGTGAACTCGGATTGGGGTCATATACCAGATCGTACACCAGGGAAATCACAACCGGCCCCGACCGAATATTGATCTTGGCTCCGATAATTGCATCCTCCGCGGTGGTCAGATCATCCCAGCCGCGAATATCGAACTTGGTGTATGCAGCCTCGGCGCTGAGTCCGGAGAATCCCGGCACCACCCCCTCGGCGATCGCCATCTGGCTGCGAAGCTCCGGATAGGCGTCGGTATCCACCGCAAATGGGCCGGATATGGTGCTTGTGAACACGACTGCGTCGTCAAGAAGGCTGAACCCGAGTCGTGTCCACCAGCCGGCGCCCCCATCCACCGATTCCGCTTCCGTGAAGCGGCTCAGTCGATCGAGTCGACGGCGGTCGTACGTGCCATCGAAATACTCCGGGACAAAATTGTCTTGCGTGACCCTGATTTGTGCCCCGTATATGAGGAATCCCAAAAGCCGTCCCCCGGCGCCCACCATTCCGCCGAGGCGATCCTCCTGAAACACGAGATCTCCATATGCCGCCAGTGACATGACCGGCCGCGCCATGATCGGCTGACGCACATCCAGTCCCCACATGAGCACCGTTTCATCGGAGGGATTGTCCTGATAGAACACGCTATCGGGGTCGCGCTCAGCAAAGTAGTATGGGTCACGGTCGGTGGCTACCGTGACGCCAAGCTGTAACTCCGGTAGCAGCGGCAGCGCCGTCCCCGCCAACGGTCGGATATACAGGCGGCCCGCCATGAGATCCCAGGCGGCCACGTTAGAGACCATCGTTTCCATCCCGAAATACCGCTCCCCCGCCAGGGCTCGATCGAAATCGAAGACAGCCCCTGTGATCCGGCGATTCGGCAGAAACAGTTCATTGGTATATCCACTGACAATGAACCCGTTTCCTAACGTCGCGCCGGGAAGGTTGCCCACCTGCAGGTGTATATCGTCACCCTTTTGCCCGTAGCGAACATAGCGAAACTTGGGAAGGTACAGTTCAAGGAACGAGGTGTCATCGTCAGGAACCCAGTCCTCCTGACGCACGTCAAACTCATCTCGATCTTCCCCACCGGTGAAACGGTAGTTGAAGGGTAGGTTTAATCCCACGCCAAATCGTCCCACCGATAGCTCCGGCCGCAGAGCCAGGAGTTGATACGTTTCTACCTCACCGGTCTCGCTGTCGGTAAAAGAGGTCACACCAAACGCCGCCTCCATCCCCACCTCCGGTGAGGAATCACCCTCCGGGGTAGATGGTTCGGTCTCCGCGTCCTGGGCGTGCAGCGTCCCACTTATGGCGGCCAGGACCACCAATACACCCACTATAGTCATTCTCCGCTTCATTGACTTGCTCCTTCCGTAACCATTCCGGATCCCCGTCGTGGCAGATACCAGTATAGCTCGCCCGGCGCTCACAATCGACCGTATACCGGCGATTCTCGGGGCATCGGCTAATACTCGAGTCGACCTTCCAGGCCGATTTGCACTCCGATCGCGTGGAGCCTTCCCTCGTCGTAACGAGCGGTCTCCACCAGCCATCCCAGATCACCGTAGGCGCTGATCGTACCATTGGCGCCGATCACCAAACTCGTGCGGTGGCGGGCCGTCACTTCGCTGCCACGATACTCCCCGTCTTCAAAATCGGCCTCCACCGTGAGCTCTTCCTGGTGTTGGTAATACGGGTCTTCCTGGATCCGTTCAAAAACCGCCAGATCGGGGTATCGCACCGTCCGCCAGCGCAGGAGCGCACCGGACTCCACCGCGACCGTCCGTGGTGTGGGCCCGGTGACGTCGACGGAAGATGTGAGCTCGCCCTCGGTGGTTTCGAACCCAAACAGACGCGTAATCTGGCCCACGGTGATTTCCCAGTCCACCTCCGACCCCACCGGCTCGGTGAGTCGCAGGGATACGCGATTCTCAAACTCATCGCTCCGGTACCACGACATGCGCGGCCGACTTCCCTGTTCCCCATAGAGGTTAATCGCGGTGGCGGTGAGTTCCATCTCCCAGGTTCTCCGGTCCGCAGCGCTATCCGCCTCCCATCTACGCCCGCGGCCCACTGCAGCGGTAACTCGCGATGGAATGTACAGGTCGCGCGGACGGGAGCCCCCGGCCCGGGCGAAGGCGATCCGAGCGTCGGCATCGTGAGTTCTGGTGAGCTCCCCGGAACCAAGCGGTGTATAGCCGATCTGATCTTCCCGTTGAAACAGTTCAACCAACGGTATCGCCGCGATCGCGGGGGTGTCACGCCGTACCGACGCTCCCCACTGACTCAGGTCGTCGGTGAGGGAGGTGGCGTTACTGGTGCGCTGCACCGTCCACCGGCGTCGGTACTCCGGTTGGATCTCCCAGGGTCGCGATTGCTCCGGATTGATATCTGCAGCCCACCGCGCGGAGAACTCCAATCGGTCGGTCTGGTCGTTGGACAGCGAGGCGCGGTTTGTCCAGCCGCCCTGCGGAACAAATTCAAATCCACCGACCGTAGCGGTAAACCGGGCCTCGCCGGTGCGTTCCTGGCGCCCCTGGTCTTGGTTGAGGGGTAGAACGCGAGCGTTGCTGGCGAGCCAGGACGCCCCGTAGGGTTCGGAGGCAACCATTCGATCAAGCGATCGGACCGAGGCGCCTAACGTAGCCGAGGTGCCCACCGGACCCATCGCCGGCGGGGTGCCGGAGAGCCCCCACTGCTGCACGACCTCCCGCCGGTCCGCGCGATTGGCAGTGGACAGGCGCCACCCGCCCCAGTCCCCGGATGAGATGAGTTCCAGCTCGCGATTCGCCACGGTGCCGCGGGGGGCGTAGTCGCGGAAGAAGCGCTCTCGCAGACGGATCGCGCCTCCCGGCACCAGCGGGGCATGCAGCCGGTGTCCGAACGCCCCACTGTCCTGACTGCCGTCTGTCTCGACGGTGGTTTGTACTTCCGTGAGCAGGAGTTCCCGTTCACCGCGCAGGAGGCTGGTGGAACGCAGGGAGCGTCCCACCGCGCCGCCGGTGCCCCCCGCGCCGGGGGACGCGCCGCCGGCAGAGCCGGAGCTGCCGGCGCGAAACTCCTCACCCTGGGCGGTGACGCGCTGCTCCACCGTCATCCGCGTTCCGGAGAGCCACCCCGTAGAAATCGTTCGTTGCCACACGGCGTCCACATCACCGGCGGCGGAAAAACCTGCCGTGGGATCGCCGGCGTGGATCTCATCCACATACAGGGTGCCGGCGGAACGGCCGCGAACCGCCAGCTGTGCAACTCGGAGGTACGCCCCGTCCCCGGAGATATCGGCGGGGAGTTCGGTGGCGGCGCCGTCGATCCGAACAGTACCGTCGGACAGGGCCACGTCCACCTGGTGCCAGCGGTTGGTGAGCTCAGCCGCCGGCAGGGTCACGGTGATACCGGTGTCATCGGGGGAGTTGCCGGAGGGGGCGAGCCGTACCTCCACCGTCTCCTCCGGGTTGTTGGATACCGGCGCCTCGGAGTCGTCGAGGTAGACAAACAGAGAAAGGGTGCCGTAGCGGTCCGGGGAGAATTCGTTGATTTCCGTTTGGAACGCCACCGGTTCGGGGCTGTCGGCGGCGGCGCCGTTCCAGTCCAGGGCGTACACGCGCTGCGATCCCGCGTCGGAGGCGAGTCGGTCGCCTACCACGGTGAACCGGCGACGGAGCGCGTCGTTTCCGGAAAGAGGATCGGTGGTCTCGGACACATCGGCGGTACCGCCGTTTCGAGAGATCACCACCGCATCGGTGGTGCGGGTGACCTCTACCGAGCCAATGAGTAGTCGCCCGCCGCTCACGTTGGCATCGTCCGTGCCGGACGAGTTGCGCAGACTCACCCGTGCCGCCCGGGTGGCGCTCAAGCGGGACCGATCCGTGCCGTCCAGGGGGATCGTCACCGTCCGCCAGCCCGTACCGTCCAGGGGGTTGGTGGTGCCGGAGGGGAGCACTTCGGTGGAGTACACGCCCCCCGGCGCCTCACCATCGAGGATACCGTTGTCATTTCCATCCTCGCTGTGGGCCGCCGCCAACCGAGGTGCGTCCTGACCGGCACGTCGCAATCCCTGAGGTGCAGAAAACTCAAGCAGAGGATCTACGGGACTGCGGCCTTCATCAAGCGTGCCGTCGCCGTCCAGGTCTTCTTGGAGGGCGCCGAGGTCGAGGCGGAGTTCGGGAGTGCCTCCCGTGGGGAGGGCGTCGGCAGAATCGGTTCCCACCGGCGGGAGGACCCGGTAGCGGATCGTTATCGACCGGGCGGTGCGCAGGTCGGTTTCACCGCCGCCCACGCGGATTTGGGCTCCTATCCATTCCTCCGGGCGGAGCTCATCCCACTCCAGGACCGCTACGGGACCGGAGTATGCGGCGTCGGTGGAGTTGGCCAGGTACGGTCCAACGCGAGCTCCGCTGCGAGAATCGTCTGCTTCCGGGGTGCGGCCATACGGCAAGAGCGAGACGTTTCCCACGGCGTCCACCGACCAGTAGTCGCGGTACGCCGTGTCCGCCCGGCGTTCTCGATCCAAGATGCCGCCTGCAGGGTCCGGGGCGGAGGCGGGAAAGGTGGTCTCCGCATTGGGGGTGATGGTGGTTGAGCGTCCGGAGGCACCGGCCAGGCGCATGAATCCGGTGGTGTCGCTCTGCGAGAGTTGCACCGCGGCGGCGGCGGTTACGGTGAGCTCCTCACCGCGGTAGCCGGCGCCGGTGGAGAGCGTAGCTTGCCCGGGGTGCTGGTCCAGCTCAGTGGAAAACGACTCGTCGGTGAGCGTCCAGCGCACCCCCGCCGCCAGCGCCAGGGAAAGGTTGGGGCCCACCTCCCAGCGGTTGCCCGAAACCGCCACCAGATCTCCCGCCGTGCCGGAGGTGTACTCACGATAGGAGACATCCACCACCGCGGAGGACGGCACCGACTCGGGAATGGAGAGACGGCCCGAGGAGGGGTCAAACTCGGCACCCTGCAGGGGGCGACCGTCCACGGTGACGTTCACCGTGCCCGGCACCACATCGCCGTCCAGGGCAATCTCCTCCTGGTCGGTGCGATAACTCACCAGGAGTTCCACCGGAGCGCCACCGCTCGCCGCAGTCGGGCCGTAGATGCCGGCGTGCGCCTCCCGGGGCGACCGCTCGGCAAACGGGTAGCGCCATGTGGTGTTCCGGACGGTCTCAGGACCGGCGGCGGCCTCGGCCGCGACAACCTCCACTACCCGGGTGGATCCTACCCGCCGGACCCGAAACTCCCGCTCATCCTCGATCGGCGTTCGGGTGCCGGGATGTACGAGCTGGATCCGCAGGCTGTCTTCCTCCGGCAGCGCCAGATCGTCCGGCAGGGCATAGAGATTGGCCGCCTCAAACGGTGACCATAGTCCGGACTGCCGGAGGAGCAGTGCGGAGCGTCCATCGGATAGGGGGAGTTTATAGTCGTTGAGGGTGGGGCCGGTAGTAACGGTGCCGCCGGTGAGGCGCTCCAGGAGCGACCCGTCGCTAAACTCAAAATCCAGGGCCGACCCCTCCGTGGGTGCCAGTGACGTCCCATCGAGCGGAATCAGCGCATCGTCGCCGGCGCCGGAACTTCCCACCGGGGTGCCGTCGGCGGTCTCATAGTAAATGGCTATCGGGCGTCCCGATTCCCGAATTTCCGCACTCATGCGGAGTGTTCCCGCGCCGCGATCGATCGTGTACTCCCCGGCGGATTCCTCCAGTTGTCGAAAGCGGCGCGGGTCTCCGGCGGTGAGGACGCTGCCGTCTGGGTCCTCTATGTACACGCTCACCGCGGAGACGTCGCGGTCCGGAAGTACGTAGCGCCCCTCCTGGAGATACCGGTGGGCGGGAATGCGTTCCTCCGCGAGAATTCCGCCTGATGCGAGGCGGACGCGCCGCGCCTGGGAACTCTCGAGCTGCACCAAGAGCTCGTGATAGGTACGGGCGGTCTGGAGGCGCATCACCGCGCCGGGCATGGGGTCGCGGCCGGCGCGGGCACCGGGACTGCCGGTGTACTGGTAGGGATACGGTCGCACCGTGAGCGGTACGTTCCCGACGACCACCTCTTGCACCAGTTCGTCTTCGTCTCCCACATACCCTGCGGCGATGGAGTTGACGTCGGACTCGTCGGAAAAGGAAGCTTCAAAAAAGTAGGTGCGGTAGAGCCATAGGGAGAGCGTGAGGTCCACCGTTTGGGCAAAGAGCTCCGTCTCAAATCCGGGATACTCATACGGCACCGTCACGCGGCGTCCGCTGTCGGGACGGGGTGGGTGAAACGCGATGCCCGTGGCGATGGTAGATTGTGCCGTCCAGGAGCCCAGCACGTACAATTCCACCTCGGTGTCGCCGGTCTCGAGATCAAACACGGCGGGTGGTGCCTCCTCCTCAGGAAAGGGGTTGGACGGCTGCCATCCGTGGGGGATATCTTGCGCCCCGACCGTTGCCGCCACCACCATACATACCCCGGCGATGAGCGCCACAAAACGGTGTTGTTTCATCGAATGAGTGTGACTTGAGCCCACGGTCACGACTATAGTATGATTCCAGCTACAATACTATGAATAGCGAGAGTGAGAAAGCGGACGCCTTCGTGGGAAGGCTGCTCCAGAATCCGGCGTTGAATGGGTTCTCGGCGTTACAGCAGGAAGAGCAGATCATTCAGTTTCTCCATGGAAATGCGGCACAGCTGGCTCCCACTCTCAGCTCATCGCAGTTTTTCCCCGGAAAGAGCTGGAATCAGATCTTTGCTCTGCTGGTGTCCCGCCTCGTGGATGCGATCGATCGAACGTTGTTTGCCGATCTTCAGCAGATCCTCACGGAGCGTATCGATTACACCTTTATCGAGTTGCTTGGGCAGCACCGGGTGAATCCGGAGGCGATACAACGGGAACTCCTGCAACTCATGAAGAAGCTTCTTCAGAAACAAGAGGCACGGCGGGCGTTTACCGGACCATATACCGCGCTCCACTTTGGTCTGACGGATCAATACGTGGACGAGATCTTCATGCGCAAGGCGTACATCCACTTTGAGTTGACCAAGGTGCAACGGCTTCGTATGGGGAAAGACGAGGTGCAGAATTTTCTACAGGTAAATCTGCTGCTCAAGCCCGCGGTGTTTTTGATTAGTGCCGGTGGGCAATCGCAACAGGATCGTGCCACGGGGATGGTCCAGAACCAATTTGCCGAAAAGGTCTTGGGCGTCTTAAAGAAAGAGCTCAAAAATATGCCGGAGCAGGTCTTGCAGAGTGCGGTTCATACGAGTGTCTCCTTTAATGCCAATCGCTTTATCGAGGCCACGGCACGGCTTGCGGCGATTCTCGGAGCGCGGGGCAGAAGCTATCAGGCTAACGTCAAAGTGGATCGTGGTGCGGACAGCCCCGACAAAAGCTGGCTCAGTACCGCCCGACGCAACTACAAGTTTTACGGATTCGATATCAAGATGCTCGATGAATTGTATAAGATTGCCGCGGAAAACGTCTGGTGACAATGACCTGGTAGAAAAGGCCTGGTAGGTAAACAATGAGTAAGACCCGTTCGTTTTTAGAGAATCTCGTGATCGTTGCAATTGTGCTGGTCCTGGTTCAGACGTTTCTGGAGGACCTGGCGATTATCCTGGGCTGGAGTCGTACCGCCCGGGAGTCACTCATGCTGGCGGGCTTTGCCTTTGATCTCTTCTTTACCATCGAGTTTCTCGCGCGCAGCTACGATGCGTTCCGCTATCGTCGGTTCGGACACTATCTGTGGGTTGAACGTGGCTGGATCGACTTTCTCGCAGCGGTGCCGCTGCTTATATTAAATTCGGGACCGTCCGTCATCGCATGGTACATCGGCGGGGTCGCGGTTGCAGGAAGTGGGGGCATGCTCAATGTGCTCAAGGTGGTCAAGGCGATTCGTATCGCTCGGGTGCTGCGGTTGCTCCGCGTATTGAAGATCTTTCGGCGCATCAAGAATGCCGAGTCCGTGATGGCCCAGCGCCACGTGGCGACGATCAGTGCCTTGGTGGTCACCGTATTTGTATTCACCCTACTGGTGCTTTCTGCCGGTGGCGCCGCCGTGACGATCTCCACGCTGGATCAGACATACCAGCAACAGGTGAGCGCCGCGATCGATCATATCGACGACCAGCAACTCGCGGAGGCGGGTAATGAAGAGGAACTCACCCGGTTCGCCGAGACGCACCCCGGGATTCTCGCGGTGGAACAGGACGGCACGGTGCGCTACAGCCGCTATAACCAGGAGTATCTCAACGAGAACTTTCGCCCCACGGACTACACCGTTCTTGAGCAAGGTGCCACCGAGGTATTCGTGGATCTTACGCCGATCAATCGGCAGCAAGCTGCCGATAGTGCCCGTTACTTCATCATTATCGTGGCGATGATCCTGGCCCTGATGCTCCTGTACAGCCCGCACTTCGCCCTCACCGTGAGCGATCCGATTCACGTTATGCGCCGAGGATTAGCGGAGCAGAACTACCGTCTGGAAGTGCGGGTGCCGCGGCAGTATCGCGACGACGATGTCTATCGCCTGGCGCAGGAATATAACCGGGTATATCTTCCGATGAAGGACCGGGAATCCGCCGGCGAGGACACCGGCAGGCCGTCGGGCCTCTCCATGGGCGACGTGAAGGATCTCTTTGAGTAGGCGTGCATGAACGTTTCAATGCTTCTGGCGATCCTGGAATTGCCGGATATCACATCTATTAAAGACAAACGCAAGATCGTGATCAGCCTCCGCGATCGCCTCATCCGCAAGTTTAAGGTGAGTGCTGCGGAGGTTGATCTCCATGAGAGTCTTACCTTTGCTCAGTTGGGGGTAGCAGTTGTCTCCAACGATAAGCAACACGGGGAGCGGGTGATGCAGAACGTCTTGGGATTTATCGAGGACCATCTTCCGGGACGCGTGCAGGAAGTACAGACGCACACCGAGATTTACGATTAGTCGTCCGAGGCGGCTCCGATGTACCGGCCGGCGGCTTCCCGGGAGTCCGTGCCGTCACACCCCGCCGTGCCGCCGCACCCGATAGCCCTACACCGGAAACAGATACAAGTCCGGCAACTGATGGTCACGGCCAAGGCTGAAGCCCTGCGTTTCCCGGTCATCGCTGGTGAGCTCCACCGTAAAGTGGTGGGACAGTTCGTAGTAGCCGGGGGCGTGCACCGCCAGTTGAAAATCAAAACTCCGGGTCTCTCCCGGGGTGGACGCTTCTACCGGTGCCGGCCAGAAGGTGAACGTCCCCGGCGTGCGATCGGAAATGCGATACGGATTAGACCACCGCTCATCAAACATCTCCACCAAGGTATCGTGGTGGAGCAATTCCACATCAACATCCGAGACGGGCATAAACGCCGTACCGTCCAGAATTCGGCCCTTGATTGTGGGAAAATTGAAACAGATCCCCGGTATCCGGGTTCCCGACGCGCTGTCGTAGTATCCCCGGCGAACGGCGCTGACGCGATGGAGCCCCTCGTGGGCCAGCCGTACCAGATCGATCATCAATTGCTGATCGTTGCGCAGGTCCGAGGTCAGGTGAGCCAGGCCACGTCCGGAACTCACATACCGGGGCGGCACCCGATTCAGCACATAGCAGACCGCATCGGTTTGGCATTGGGCGCTGGTGCAGTAGCGGTGGTCGCCCTGGTCATCGTCCCGGCAGAGTTCTGCCACTGTGGAATGCACCAGATCCTCCATCAGGTTATGAATCTCCATGCGAAGCCCCCTTGTCGTTTTCCAGGTGGATCTCAAAGATCTCTTGATTGGCCTCCACCGCGTCGCGGAAGTCTCGAATCGTCTCTTTCAACGCGAAATAGTTGAGTCCGGCGAAGTAGATCTTGGAAAAGATCGTATAGGAGATCTCCTGCTGATCGATTTGCAGTGATAGGTAGCATCCGTACTCGTACAGCGTGTGCAGCATCTCTTCGATCCGCTCACGAATAAAGTCGGCCATGGTGTTTCCAAAGGTAAAGGTAAAGGCCAATTCCAGAAACTTGGAATCGGAATCGATAAAGAACCCCGCCTGGAATCCATCCGGGGAGAGGAATCCCCCGCTGTAGCTGTCTTCGGCGATTTCTCCGTCTTGGACCTCATGTCCCAGTTCGCGAAGGAGGACCTGTGTCCGGCGGATTCGTTCCTGCATCAGTCGACTTGGTTTCATATGACGCCTCCCACTCTACCGCATCGGCGGCGGTCACGGAAGGTAGTCATAGTCGATGTTGGTGAGCGAGCGATACACGTTTTCCCGCACGCCGGGATTGATCCGCTCCAATTGCTCCACCACCGGGGCAATTTGGGAGCGGATATTGCGCTCTCGAAAGGGGCAGTCGATGTTGCTCACCGGTAGCCGCGCCGCTGCGACCACATCCTGTACCATCTGCTCCCGCACCTCACACATCGGTCTGATCACGCGGAGGGCGTCATCGAAAAACGATTGCACCGGGTTCATCGTGGAAAACGAGCCGCGCATGACCATGTTCATGAGCGTTGTATGCACCACGTCGTCCAGGTGGTGTCCAGTGGCGATCAGCGGTCGTCCAGGCCAATCGTGCACGAGATCGAAGAGAATCCTGCGCCGGTTGCGCCCGCACCGATAACAGTCGAACCGTCCCCCAAAGGAATCGGGCCGCATATCGGCATCAATCACCTGAAGGGGTGCGTCGATCTCATCAAAGAAGTGGCGGAGCGCATCCAGAGCGTCCGGTCGATGGGGGTGCTCTCTCCAGTTGATCAGTACCGGGATCAACTCGTAGGAGATCGGAATAAAACGCAACCGCATTCGCAGCCCCAGCGCCAGAGCCAAGGAGTCTTTTCCCCCGGACACCGAAACCAACACGCGATCGCCGGAGGAGATCATCTGGTGCGAATTGATCCCGCGGCCCATTCGCTTGAGAAAGCGCATAAACAACGGCGGCGGGTGGGAGCGGACCAGCTCAGACCACACCGGAAATCGCCTCCTCCAACGTGGAGCGAGGATCGGTGAGCGTGTCGCTGACGGCGTGCGGGATCATCAAACGGATGCGACGAATCGTTTCCGTGAAGCGGGCGACCACATCGGTGGAGAAGACGCTCTTCTCGGCGAACTCATGGGCCTCGCCGTCTACGAAAATTGGAAAATGCGCCTCAAAAGACACCGGATCGGGCAAATCGATAATCACTTGATACTCGGGAATCTTGAACTCCCGCGCCAAGGCTGCTTCCAGGGTCTGCCGCGTGCCGATATGAGTGAGCTTCCGGTGTCCAGGATTTCCAACATCGTAGGCGATATCTGCGGCCGGTTTTAAGAGTCGGCGGCTTCCCACCTGCGAGATCAGCTCGAACGGGGGATAGGGGTGGCCGGCAAAACGCGCAAAGAACAGTTCGTCGTCCAGGCCGTAGAGATCCTCCGGTTGAATAACGTGATCTTGCAGGCCCTGACTCACCGACTTCTTGATCATGGCGGTGGCAACGCGGACGGTGCGATGCCAGTACACCGCCCGATACATGAGGTACTTGGAGAAGAGAATATTCTCCACCGCGGAGACGCCGCTCTCCTCCAGGCCGAGCCCTTCATATCCCACCGGCACCAGGCGACTGAGCGCGAAGTCGATGTCTTGCAGTCCGTACGGAACGCCGCAGAAATACGCATCGCGATTGAGATAGTCCAGCTTGTCGGGGTCGAGGCTGCCGGAGAGGAGGCTGCGGTAGAGGCGAATCTCGTCGTTTCCCTGAAGGGGGAGCGATTCGTCCACGATTGCCGCCACCATCGTGGGATCGATCTTGAGATCTTCCCGGATACGATGCGCCAGCTCGCCCTGTTGGATGTACCGACCGGTGAGCTGCTCGTGCTCCGCAAGCGGAAGGCTCTTGAAGCTGTGGGTGTAGGGAAAATGTCCCACATCGTGCAGAAGGCCGGCCGCGAGGAACGCCTTGACCCCCGCGAGCGTGAGAGGGGGGGCCTCCGGATGGTGTACGAGGCGCGTAATGATTCGGCGAGCGATGTGAAACACGCCCAGACTGTGGTTGAGTCTGGTGTGCGTGGCACCGGGGTACACGAGAAACGTGGGGCCCAGCTGTTTAATGCGAGAGAGCTGTTGGAACTCTGTTGTGTCGGTGAGACGCATCATCGCCGGTGACAGGTAGATGTGGCTCCACAGCGGGTCACGAATCGGGGCGGTGTATTCTGTTTCTAAGTGTCGGAGAATCTCAGGGCTGTTCATAGGACCATGTGCATACTACCATCGTACCGTGACTCTTGGTAGAGGCGGTCGATCCGCCGGTATCCTCAGCATAGTTCTCTTGATCGTCGGTGTGCTTGCGGGAGCATTGATTGTGGGCGAGGTGATGCGCGACGCGGAGAGGCCCTCCACCGACGGTACCGCCTCCGACCCTGCTGATGCGGATTCCACCGACGCGGATGATGCCACGCCACGCTCGTCCGATAGCGATGCCGATGCCGATACCGACACCGGTCCCAAGGAGGATTCCCCCACGGGAGGTGACCCGGAAGACGAATCGGATCCATCAGAGGCCGACGGATCGCAATTGCAGGGCCCCGCCGCCGGGCGGATGGAACGCCGGCAACTGTCTGATGTGACAACGGAGCGTGACCGTTGGGAGTCGGCGCACTCAACCGTTATAGACGGCCCGGTGCGGGCGATTTCCGAGACTGCGCAGGGACTCGACGCGGTGGCATACCTGGTCGCCCATCGCCGATGGGATGAATTGGCTCCCACTACGGTGGAGACCGTACCGTCGGTTGTGTGGGATTCGCTCCGGCGGGCCGTGCAGGACGCGGGAGATCCGCTGTGGATTCACGCCGTAATAGAGGCACCCCAGCCGGAGTATATCGTTCGCTATGAACACGAGCGCGTGCTGCTCCGGCTCTACCACATCGGTGAGCAGGTCAACGATGCTGAGATCGAAGCGCTTCCATCTCCCTAATCGCTGAACCCGGCGCTGCCGATATACCTAGAGATGTATTATCTCCTCGTAGAAGCCGCTGGACTTCGGCAGATCTCAAAGATCCGTCCCGACCGCTACCGTGAGTTTTCCGATCATCTCGCCGTTGCCCTGAAGACGGGAGGGTTCACATCGGTTCTGCGGGAAGGGGACCTGTGGTTGTTTCGACAGCAGCCCGATGCCACCGTTCAACCGGAACTACTGGCCATGGTCGCCCGGTCCACGCTGGAGGTTTTGCGATCCGCGTCGGATGAACTGCTAAACTTTCTGATCGTCGTTGACTACCGAGAAACCGAGACCGCTGAGGAAGAGCTTGCCCACATGCATCGCGTGCTTCGGTTTGCCCGAACCGAGAACACCATCTATATGACCGAATCGGTGCGGTCGGCGATCGCCCCCCTGGTGCAATCGGAGGACTGTGGCGGCATTCATCGCATCGTAGCGTTTACCGAGGGCCCCCGAACCGTCAGGCAGCGATACAACGATGCGGTGGCATCGGAGGAGATAACCGCCCAGATAGCCCGGTCGTTTCAAGGTGCCGCGGACGGATGCATCCATTTCGTTGCTGGGGATACCTCTCGAGTGGCGGCCTCCCTATCCCATCTCGAAACCGACGCGGAGACCCACGTTGTCGTCCAGTGTGGGCCCGAACACACCACGGAAACGGTGTTGCAGGCGGTAGTCGCACAGTTGCCTGAGGTGCCCTGGGAGCACTCATTCGGCTACGGTGTGGAAGAGATCGACCGCCGCGTTCGGTGGGCCATTGCGGCGCTCAATGCGCGCTTCGCCGATCCCGTGACGCTGCTCTTGTCGGAGGGCTGGCGTCGGGGAGAGTTGGGAATGCTGATCCACCACTGGGCCACGGCTGCCGCCCGCCACCGCACCTGGGTATTGGTGGAGTTGCGAGACTTCGACGTGCTTCCGTCCGATGTGGCGCGAACCCTGGAACGCTACCTCCTGCCCGATACCACTCCCCGGGCGCTGCGGGTTGTAACGACCGCAACAGCGGTAGATCACGAGGGAGCAGAGGATGGGACGACGGGGCGCCGGTCGGCTGTGGTGCAATTGGACACCATCGGCACCGGCACCGGCACCGGCACCGGCCGATATGAAGCCGCCCGTTCCTATTGGGCGAACCCCGAACACGATCCGCGAACCCTATCCTCCCACCACCGCCACGCGGTCTATGTGATCTCTCGCATGGCGGGAGCGCTCACTGATGAGGCGCTGTCCCCCTTCATTTCTATGCTGGGAATCACCCCGGCGGAGCGCGTGCGGGTAATGCAGGATCTGGAAGACCTGGGCGTGGTCCAACGGTTTTGGACGCCTCAGATCAATCCCGCGGCGGCATCCCTCATACCCGATCTCATACCTCCGGAAGAACGCGCGTCTGTGGAAGATATGATTCAAGACGCGTTGAGTACCCTGTTACAGTCGGCAGTGCTGCCGCGCTCCCCAATGCTCTTGGAGCGACTCTCGGCAGAGACGGACCGGCGACACGCCGCCGAGCACCGCCACGCGGTGTTGCACACCCTCGCCGGCGGCGGCGCCTTTGAAGCGGTGGCGCGCATCTCCGGCGAGACGGGCTCCCAGTCCCATCCCCACCACTCCCGCGCTACTGAGGCGAGCGCCCGCATACGACTTTACCTGCGGGACAGTCGTGGCCCTGAGGAGTGTGCCGATGATGCCGCCCTGTTGACCTCCGCGGTTGGGGACGAGCGGTTCTCCCCGGAAGTGAGAGCCGATTTTTGGCTGAGTCTGGGGGAATACCATGTCGCCCAACGAGCGTATCCGTCCGCGCTGACTGCCGCAAAAAACGCGACCCTTCTGCTCCAGAACACCGTGTCATCCCGCATAGGTGCGGGGCACCTCCTCATGGCGCGGGTCTTACTCGTGCAGCGACGATTAGGCGATGCCGGGCGATACCTCGGCTTTGCGCGGGAGGAGGCGCACGACGATCTCGCCACCGAGCTCATCGCTCGCTCCCTCGAAGCGGTTCGCCTGTTCCTCTCGGGAAACCTGAGTCGATCGGCGACGCAGTTCACGGAGCTCTTTGAGCCGCTGGTGCGAAGCGGGTTTTCGGAGTGGTTGCTGTTGGCGTGGTTTGCGCTGGGGCGAATCGACTTTGAACTGGGCGCCTACCATCGGGCGGCGGCTCAATTTGCCATGAGTCGAGATTGGGCGGAGGGGTGTGAAATGGCGGCTCCCGCCCGCACGATCTCAGCGTGGATGCACCGCGCCCGATACTTGGCGGACGAACAGGTGCCTCCCAACTACCTTCACCGCGATCCCGCCGAAATGACGGCGGAAGAGCAGTTCTTCGTTGCTGAGGCGCTGATCACTCAGAACAAATACCACCAGGCGTTGGAACTCCTCGACGCCGCGGAGCAGGAGGAGCGGAATGCGCCGCGCTGGCCTCGGCTGGGAGTGTGTTGGGATAACGGGTACGCGCCCATGGAAGATCTCCTCATCGCGGATAGAGCGGGACGGAGCGAGCTTGTTCGAATGATTCAGGCGTTTCGAGCGTGGATGCTTTCGCTCACCGATCGTCAGGATGAGGCGGTGGAGATCCTGTACCGGCTGACCCGCGGAGCCGACGGCCTCAGTGAAGATCCGTACGCGGGCCTCTTTAACTACCTCTACGCATGCATTCTGCCGGCGGAGCGCTCCGCGGATCGCGACGACCGCACCACCGTCTTGGGCAAGTCCGTGAAGCTGGTGCAGGAGCGAATGAGTCGGATCGACGACTACCGGGATAAGATGCGCTACCTGCGCTCTAATACCTGGAACCGTCGGCTCATGGAGGCGGCCCGCAGCCACAACCTGGTGTCGTGACCGGCTCGCACCGCGCAGCGGCTCCGCCCCGTATGTTCCGGCGCGTTGACACGGTGTGAGGGACCTGCTATATTTCCGCCTCACAGCAACGGTGGCGTAGCTCAGTTGGTAGAGCAAGCGGCTCATATCCGCTAGGTCAGGGGTTCAAGTCCCTTCGCCACTATCGGGCGTCGAAGTTTACTCGGCGCCTTTTTTTTGTTCCAGCCGCTCAATCTCCTGCATAAACTCATCAACGCTCTCAAAATTGCGATAGACTGAGGCGAACCGAATATACGCCACCGTGTCCAAATCATCGAGCTTATCAAGGACCAGTTCTCCGAGTCGCGAGGCGGTGATCTCATGAGTATCCATTCCCTCTTGGATCGCCTGTTCCTCCAGCTCGTCGATGATCGTGGCGATTTGCGCTTGGCTCACCTGACGTTTACGCACCGCCTGTTGGATACCGTTTTCCAGTTTCTTCCGGTCAAACGGCTCCCGGCGATGCTTCGTCTTTTTGACGACCATGAGCTGCTTTTCTTCCACCCGCTCGTAGGACGTGAAGCGGTACTCACAGGTGAGGCACTGCCTCCGACGCCGAATCGTACGGCCATCGGCAAGGGCTCGAGATTCGATCACTTTGTCTTCCCCGGCGCCGCACTTGGGACATCTCACCGGTTACCTCCATATCTGGGGCACAATATGTAAATTCAACTAACACCGACACTATACGCGGAGACCTGCGGGAAATCAAGTATGGGCGCTCACGGGAGCCCCGGCAATCGAATTCACCGCCCATAAACCGATTGGGAAACGGCCCCGCGCCGCCGGAGCTCTTGTGAAAACTCGCCGGGGTGGGTAACGTCTACAGCGGTATGAATCAGACACCTCGCTACAAAGAAATCCCGATAACGGTCTACAATTCTCTGAATCGACGTCACGAGGAGTTTCACGCGCTGCAGCCCCCGTTTGTGGGGATGTACGTCTGCGGTCCCACCGTGTACTCCGATCCTCACTTGGGACATGCTCGTACCGGCCTTGCCTTTGATATCGTCTTTCGATTCCTGCGGTTTCTCGGGTACCGCGTGCGGTACGTGCGCAACATCACCGATGTGGGTCACCTCGAAGATGAGCAGGCCGAGACCGGCGAGGACAAGATCGCCAAGCGGGCGCGGCTGGAGCGGGTGGAGCCGATGGAGGTGGTGCAGCGCTACACCCTGAGCTACCACGACGGTATGCGCCGCATGGGCTGCCTTCCGCCGTCAATAGAACCGCGCGCCAGCGGCCACGTCCTGGAACAGATTGAAGTGGTAGAGAAGATCATCGCCTCCGGTCTCGCCTACGAGGTGGACGGGTCGGTCTACTTTGACCTGCAGAAGTACGCCGGTGATCCCCACGCCGACCCCGCCCGGGCCGATTCCAGCGCTACCACTCCCGCGTCTCCCTATGGGAAACTCTCCGGTCGCGTCTTCGAGGACCTCATGGCAAACACGCGGGACACCGCCGGCGCCGAGGAGAAGCGAAGCGCCCTCGATTTTGCCTTGTGGAAGAAGGCGGAGCCGCAACACATCATGCGCTGGCGCAGCCCCTGGGGCGAAGGGTTCCCCGGCTGGCACCTGGAATGCACCACCATGAGCACGCGGTACCTGGGTGAGCAGTTTGACATTCACGGTGGCGGGCTGGATCTGCAGTTTCCCCACCACGAGGCGGAGATCGCTCAAAGCCACGGCGCGTTTGGGGTGGACCCGGCGCAGTACTGGCTCCATTCCAATATGCTCACCGTAGATGGTCAAAAAATGGCCAAGAGCTTGGGAAATTTTATTACGTTGGAAGAGATGTTTACCGGCACCCACCAGCGGTTGGAGCAGGCGTTCAGTCCGATGGTACTGCGCTTCTTTATGCTCCAGTCCCACTACCGCAGCACCGTAGACTTTTCCAATGAGGCGCTGCAGGCAGCGGAGAAGGGCTACCACCGCCTCATGATCGGGCTGCAGCACGCGGAGCAGGTACTGGCGGATGAGATTACGCGGGAGGCGGTGAGCGCCGCCCAGGCCGCGTTGGAGCGCTCCCCGGTGGGACCGCAGGATGATGAGATCGCCGCGGTGGGCCGGGCGATACCCGCTCCCGGGGCGCTCTCTGCGGAGGATGACCACGGTGCGGCGGTGGTAGCGCAGATCGAGGCGTGTTGGAACGCGATGGCCGAGGATTTCCACACGCCGAAGACGATCGCCGCGCTCTTTGAGTTGACCCGCCTCACACAGCGACCGGAGCACGCCCAGGCGCCGGAAGATCTTCGCCGCGGTGCGGCGCGGACGGTGCGAGGTTTCGTGCGGTCCGTGTTGGGGTTGCATCCGGAAGAAGAGGGCGGCGCCGGCGGTGGCGTCGGGGGCGCCGCCGATGATCGGCTCAACCGCGTCATGGAGCTGGTGATCGCTCTGCGGGCGGAGGCGCGGAAGGCAAAAGACTTTGCCACCGCCGACCGCATTCGGGATGAGCTCGCGGCGGCGGGTATTCAACTGGAAGACGGACGGGACGGCACGACCTGGGTAAACGCCTGAGGAGGCAACGATGGAAGCGAAGACGCTACAGGATATGCAGGCGTACCTCGATGAGGTAACCGATGAGCTCGTGATGATGCGCGAGATGGATAACCTCGAGATGTATCGCATGATCACCGACAAAGGCAAAGAGCTCGAGGGCATCAGTGACGAGGAGCGCACCGACGAGAACTTCGTCTACGGCTGCGTGAGTAACGTGTATATCGCCGACGACCTGGAAGACGGCCGCATGCACTACCGCGGTGTCTCTGAGGCGCACGTGGTGCGGGGCTTGCTGACCTATATGATCGAGGCGCTCAACGGGCTCACTCCGGAGGACGTGGTGGCCGGTACGCGGGAGCCGATTGAGCAGTTTTCTGAGAAACTGGATCTACAGTCCACCCTCACGCCCAACCGCGCCAACGCCTTTGCAAACATCTACCAGCTCATGGTGGAAAAGGCCAAGGCGCAGAGCCAGGCGACGTAGCGTGCGATGGGGTGGTTTGGCATAGGTCGAACCAAAGGCCGCCGCCGGGCGAATAATCGCTCATCGGGGGCGGCCGCTTCCGGGAGGCGGTTGGTTGTCGGTGATATTCACGGCTGCGCGCAGACGATGCGGGCGCTGCTGGGGGACTACTTGAGAGTGTCCGCCGGTGATCACCTGTACGTTCTGGGTGATCTCGTGAGTAAAGGGCCGGATAGCCGGGATGTGCTCCGTTATCTGGGGGAACTGGAGACTGCCGGAGTTGAAATAGCGGTGGTCCGGGGCAACCACGAAGAAGCGATTCTTCGGGCCCGTCGGGAGGGCCTTGCCGCCCTGCAGACGCTCTTGCAGAAGACGAATAACGACGCGCTGCTTACCGCCGGCGGGGATACCGATCTGGAGCCTGCGTGGCTCAGGATCATGGAGGCCAGCCGCTACTGGATCGAGCTTCCGGACGCGATTCTCGTTCACGGGGGGATCGATATGAACCGGGCGGACCCCTTTGCCGACGGTCATGCGCTGGTGAGCCTCAGAACGACCACCTACAACGCCCGAGTTGCCGGCAACCGGCCGGTGATCCATGGCCACACACGGCGGCCGCTCTCAGCGATTATAAAGAGCTTGGTCACCGACGCCCCCGTGATCCCGTTGGACAACGGCGCCGTGGGTGGCTCGAACCGCAAACCGTATAAGATCTCGGAGTACGGCAACCTGTGCTGTCTTGATCTGGATAGCCGTACCCTGCACATTCAACCTAATCGGGACTCCGACGAGGACGACTCGGATACCGCCGCTTACAGTCTGTCCGTTCACCTTGCGTACCGACGCCCTACCGGGTAAGCTTGCGGCTCTACTGCATAAACATTCATACATGGAGGCTCCCGTGGCGCACGACAATCCGGTCATCATTGCGACGTTCATTCTGTATTTGGTGTTCATGTTGGGGGTGGGCGTGTTTTTCTACCGCCGCACCAAAGACTTGTCCGACTACATTTTGGGGGGACGCAAAGTAAACTACTGGGTTACCTCCCTGAGCGCGCAAGCCTCCGATATGAGTGGGTGGCTGCTCATGGGCCTGCCGGGGTTTGCCTATCTGGCGGGACTCGAGGCGATCTGGATCGCGGTGGGTCTGGCGGTGGGTACCTGGGTCAACTGGAAGTTTGTGGCCCGGCGGTTGCGGATTTACACGGAACTTGCCGGTGATTCCATTACCCTCCCCGACTACTTTGAGAATCGATTTGGTGACCGGAGCCGCATCCTCAGAATCGTGAGTTCGATCTTCATTCTGATCTTCTTTCTGATCTATACCTCCTCCGGATTTGTGGCGGGGGCCAAGCTGTTTAGTTCCGTCTTCGGGCTGCCGTACCAGACGGGGCTGTACGTGGGCGTGGTGGTGATTATCGGTTACACCTTTCTCGGCGGGTTTATGGCGGTGAGCTGGACCGACTTTTTTCAGGGCGTGCTCATGTTTATTGCGGTGACGATCGTGCCGGTCCTCGGGTTTAGTCTCGCCGGGGGGCTGGGAGAGACGATTTCCACGGTGCGGGAGATGAACCCGGAGCTCCTCAACGCGTTTACCACGGTGGACGGCTCGGCGGTGGGGGCGATTGCCATCATTTCATCCCTGGCGTGGGGGCTGGGGTACTTTGGGCAGCCCCACATTCTGGCGCGCTTCATGGGTATTCGCAACGCGGAAGAGGTGGCGCCGGCGCGGAAGATCGCCACGGTGTGGGTAGTGGTGAGCCTGGCGATGGCGGTGGTGATCGGTCTGGTGGGCCTTGCGGGGCTGCCGGCGGAGGCGCTGGGAGCAGACAGTGAGCGGGTGTTTATTCTGCTGATTGATGCGGTGGCGCCGCCGGTGCTGGCGGGGATTTTTCTCTCGGCGATTCTGGCGGCGATTATGAGCACCGCCGATAGTCAGCTCTTGGTGACCTCCAGCGCCCTCACGGAAGACCTGTACGCGGTGCTTTTGCGGGACAAGGCGTCTCAGAATGAGCTGGTGTGGATCAGCCGGGGATCCGTGGTGGTGGTGGCGTTGATCGCGATGTTTATCGCCTTTGATCCGGAGTCCAGCGTGTTGGGCCTGGTGTCCTACGCGTGGGGCGGATTTGGCGCTACCTTTGGGCCGATCATTCTTTTGTCACTGTTCTGGCGCCGCATGACGCGCAATGGGGCGTTGGCGGGGCTGCTGGCGGGCGGCATCACGGTTATCGCGTGGTATAACCTCTCCGGTGGGATTTTTGATCTCTACGAGATCGTGCCGGGGTTTGTGTTGGGATTGATCGCGATTGTGGTCTTCAGCCTGATCGACTCAGAGCCGGCGGTGGAGCTTACCGAGGTGTTTGATCGGGTCGACTAAAGGGGTGTGTCGAGAAGCGTGTTGCAGAATACACTGCACCTACCGATGGCATAACGAATTAGTCGCCTGATAGTCGTTGTGCGCACCTAATTCCCTGCAGGATTGTGAGATAGCTCCCAATCTGCAACACGCTTCTATATACCGCCCTGCTACTGTCAGCGCGGGAGCATCCGCACCGCGCCGGTGACCGCCAGCGCCGCAATCACCGGAATGATGAAAATCGCCGGCGCGGTGGGCACGCCGGAGAGCGCCATCGCGATCAATTTGGCGATCAGCGCGGTCATGATCAGCGAGAGAAATACGAGGTAGATCGGTCCGAAGAGCCGGCCCAGTGGTGCCCTCCGGCGTAGCAAGACTCCGATCACCACCGACGCCGGGAGAAGCAGTCCCAGATCAAAGCCTTGCACGATAAGGGTGGTGTAGTGCTGTACCGCATCCGGATAGAGGGACCCGTCCAGGAGGGGCGGTACTACCACACTCAGCCACAACAACCCGATCAACGCGGCGTTTGCGATCAGAAATGCGCCCCACACGCGGGGGGAGCCCGGCGCCACCAGTGAGTCGGCGCCGGTGACCACCTCCCGCCCCAGGCCCAACACCACCAGGATGAGCGTGAAGAAGCTGCACCCCATGAGCAGCGCGTACACCAGAAAGAGCTCATTATAGGTCGCCATCGCCAGATAGAAGGTGTAGGTCACGAGGAAGTAGAGCAGGGTGCCCGCCAGTACCAACTCAGCCGTCCGCTGACGCGGCGACGATCCGGAACGGCCCGTCCCGCGCGTCACGCCCGTCCCGCCGGGCCCGCCGGTCCGAACGCGGGCGAACCAGAGCGCTCCCAGCAGCAGCGGCACGGCGATCGCCACCGTCACCACATCTTGCGCGATACCCTGGATCGCCACATCAGCCGACATGTGCCGGTAGATTCCGCGGCCATAGAGCGTGACGTCCGTGCCGCGAAACGTCTCGTGCGTTTCGGGTCCGGGGCCCCCGGACGATACGATGCCGGTGACGGCCGCGGCGGTTGCCGCCACGGCGACGACCACTCCCAAGACGGTGCGGATCCGCTGCTCATGTGTGTGTCCCATGGAATCGATGATACAATGAACCCCGGAAAAGGAGCCATACGATATGAACCACACCTACTTTGTCCGTGACAAAATCGAGGCGCGCACCGCTTCCGTGGCGCAACTCTCATCGGCCCGAGAAGTGGTCATTGATAACGGTCCGGGTCGCGGCGTGCGCGTGGTGGAGATCGACAACGGTACCGGGCTTCGGCTGGACGTGCTGGTGGATCGCGGACTGGATCTGGGAAGTTGCTCAGTTCACGGTGTTCCGGTCGCGTTTGCAACGCCGTCGGGCGTCACGCATCCCGCCCACTACGATCCCCGGGGAGCTAACTGGCTGCGCACGTGGCACGGCGGCCTCATGACCGGAGCCGGCATGCGCAACGTGGGTCACCCGCAGACCGGCGACCAGACCGACGATCCCCAGGGTCTCCATGGGCGCTTGAGCCATACTCCCGGCACGCTCACCGGCGTCCACTCCGACTGGGACGGAGATCGCTACGTGATAACCGTCACCGGCACCGTCCGGGAGAGCTCGTTTTTTGGGGATAATCTGCTACTGGAACGAACGATTCGGGTGGAGTCGGTGACCAACGCCATAGAGATCACGGACACGATCACCAACGAAGGGCCCCGGGAGACGCCGTTCATGATGCTCTACCACTGCAACTTTGGATATCCCGTGTTGGATGATGACGCACAAGTGGTGTGCCTCCCGGACAACGTAGAGCCTCGCGACGATGAAGCCGCCGCCCATATGGATGACTGGACGGAAATGGCCGTTCCCACCGACGGCTACCGGGAGCGCTGCTACTTCCCCGATGTTCAGGATGAGAAGGGCCGCAGCCGCATCGCCCTGGACAATCCGAAGATGCCGTTTGTGCCGGTGGTGGAGTGGCGCAAGCGGGAGCTGCCGTTCATCACCGTGTGGAAAACGCTGGGCACCAAAGAATATGCCCTGGGTCTGGAGCCCGCCAACTGCCGGCCCGACGGCCAACAGAGCGAGCGCGAGCGCGGTACGCTGGTGACGCTGCAATCAGGCGAGGCGCGAGAGCACTCAGTGCGGCTGGTGTTTGAGGA